>SVOX01000002.1 GCA_015066165.1 Oscillospiraceae bacterium
ACGGGCTGAGGCGTAACTACCGTTTCTTTTTTAGGAATTACTTTTGTTACAGGACCTACACCGTTTTCCAAAGCCGAAATTCTTCTCTCAAGGGCTTCTATATCTACCGAAATTTGCGGATTGCAAAGTTTTATAACTGCCATTTCCATTTCGCAACGGCGGTTGCCGTTTTGCATAAGCGAAGTTGAATTTTGCAAACAGCCAAGTGTAAAAATAATATCTTTTATATCATAATCTTTTGCCTGTTTTTCTAAAAGTTCAAGTCGCTTACTTGAGCAAACTATCGGGCGTTTTCCTTGTTTTACGGTTTTTATAATCATTAAGTCACGATAGTGTGAAATAAGTTCAGATAAAAGACGTAACATATCTACCGAAGAATTGTGAAGGCGGTCAAGCATTAAAAGTGCGTTTTCGGTATCTTTTTGTTTAATAAAGTCGGCCAATTCCAAAAGATAATCAGTACCTGCCATAGCGCAAACACTTTCGACTGTTGCTTCGTCGATATTGCGGCTACCTGAAGCGCATAAATCTAAAATTGAAAGGGCGTCACGCATACCGCCGTCTGCAGCAGAAGCAATAAGTGTTGCGGCTTCTTCGGTAAGGGTTAAATCTTCTTGTTTGGCAATAAAATGAAGTCTTTCACAAATTTTTTGCGAATCTATTCTTCTAAAGTCAAATCTTTGGCAACGTGAAAGAATAGTGGCTGGAAGTTTGTGAACTTCGGTTGTGGCAAGAATAAAAATAACGTGAGCGGGAGGTTCTTCAAGTGTTTTTAAAAGTGCGTTAAAAGCGCTTATTGATAACATATGAACCTCGTCTATTATATAGACACGGTATTTTGATGAAGTTGGGGCAAAATTTATGCGTTCACGAAGTTCTCTAATATCTTCAACCGAGTTGTTTGAAGCGGCATCAATTTCCACAATATCGGTATTTTCGCCCGAAAGGAAACTGTTACAGCTGTCACACTTAAGACAAGGGTTGCCGTTATGTAAATTGGTGCAGTTAACGGCGTTAGCCAAAATTTTGGCGCAAGTGGTTTTACCCGTGCCTCGTGTACCTGTGAAAAGGTAGGCGTGAACGGTTGTGTTATTTGCCAATTCGTTTTTTAAAGTTTCGGTTATGTGCTCTTGACCGTAAACATCTTCAAAAGTTTTTGGACGATATTTGCGGTATAGGGCTTGATAAGACATAAAATTACCTCTTTGTATAAAATATAAATTGCGTACCCGAATGCACGAATGAGCCGATTTACTGCGGCGCACAGAATAATCTACTTAATGCTGCTCGGTTCCCCGCCTGACATGGTTCGTAGCATTCCGTCGCACAGGACCCGCCCATTCGCACATTCCGATACGCAATGCACTCTACGACAGTTATTTTATCACAATTTTTAAGATTTTACAATAGTAAAGATATAAATTGTTGAAAATTTTTTATTTAATTGATATAATATAAATATATGTTAAAATTTTTGGAGAATTTATTGTCTTATGAATAAAGAAATTTGGGATATTCTTGACAGCAACGGCAACCTTACGGGTAAAACTGCCGTTAGGGGAAAATGCTTTTTAAAACCTGGTGAATATCACTTGGTGGTTCATATTTGGATAGTCTCGTCCGACGGTAAGTTTTTGCTTCAACGCCGTAGCGACAGTAAAAAACTTATGCCGGGTGAATGGGCGGCAACAGGCGGTGCGGCAGTATCGGGGGAAAGTTCCTACGAAGCGGCAAAGCGTGAACTGTTTGAAGAATTGTCTATTGAGTCAAACGAAAACACACTTAAAAAGATTTTACGGCTTAAAAGGCGTAATTCGCTTTTGGACGTTTGGATGATAGTTTGTGACAAAAGGGAAGAACAACTAACGTTACAAAAATCCGAAGTGGCAGAAGTTCGTTGGGTTGATGAAAGTGAATTACAAGATATGATATCTAAAGGGCTTTTTCACAATTACGGTAAAGAATATTTTACCGAAGTTTTAAAAGAAATTGAACAACACAAAGGAGTTACTGTATGAGTTCGCAAGAAAAGAGTTGCGTTTTATGTCATGCTTATTTATTCCCTGAAGATGACGTGGTTTACTGTCCTGAGTGTGGGGCACCGCACCACAGGGAATGTTACAACAGTATTGGCAAATGTGCATTAGCCGAGTTTCACGGCACTGAAAATCAGTACGACAAAATTAAAAAAGAAAACATTGAAGAACCCACCGCCGAAACCGAGCAAACCCAAGATGAGTATCAAACTCCCTTTGGTGCATACTCACCAATTGATTTTTTGGGCGGCGTAAAACTTGAAGAACAAATTGCCGATGGAGTAACTGCAAAGCAGGCGGCTAATTTTGTGTTGTCCAACACAATGCGATATATTCCAAAGTTTAAAAAATTGGACCAAAAAAATAAAAACTCTTGGAACTTTTTGGCATTTTTGTTCCCTTGCGAATGGTTCTTATCACGCAAGATGTATAAAAACGGATTTATTGTTGGTTTTTTGGAAATTATAGCAACACTTTTAATGATTCCTTTTTACAATATGCAAAACAACCTTGGCATAACACAGGCATTAAACACTGCTGATATGTTGGAACGCATTTCGCAAAATATGTCAAAGTTTTCAATGCCGGTTATGTGGGTAGGTTTTATTGGCGCCATATTAAGTTTGGCAATTTGTATTACGGTTGGAATTTACGGTGACTGGATTTATAAAAAACACACAGTAAAATCTATTAAAGAAATTGAAAAAACAAGCGAAGACAAAAATTTTGATTACCGTAAAAAAGGCGGAGTTAATATTTTTATGTTCTTTTTAGGATACGTTGTTACAAGTTATATTCCATCAATAATTGCAATGTTTATTTAATGGGGTGATTTTATGAAAATAAGAAAAGCCATAATCCCTGCGGCAGGTCTTGGCACACGTGTTTTACCTGCTTCAAAATCTATGCCGAAAGAAATGTTGCCCATTGTTGACAAACCTGCAATTCAATATATTGTTGAAGAAGCGGTAAAGGCGGGAATTACTGATATTCTTATTATCACCAACCGTGGCAAAGGTGTTATAGAAGACCATTTTGACCATTCTATTGAACTTGAAGAAATGCTTAAAAAGCGTCAAAGATATGATACTTTAAAAGAACTTGACGAATTGGCAAATATGGCAAATATTTATTATTTGCGCCAAAAGGAAACAAGGGGCTTGGGTGATGCGGTGCTTCGTGCACGTCAGTTTGTGGGTGACGAGCCGTTTGCGGTACTCTACGGTGACGACGTTATAATTGGTGAAATCCCTGCAATTGCCGAACTTGTTGAAGCGTATGAAACTTTTGGTAAAAGTGTTGTGGGTATTAAAGAAGTGCCCGATAATTTGCTTGTAAAATATTCTTCACTCAAGGTTGAGAAAAACGGCGAAAAAACTTACGCTGTCAGCGATATGATAGAAAAACCTGCCTTGGAAGAAAAGTTTTCAAACTTTTCAATTTTGGGACGTTGCGTTTTAGAACCCGAAATTTTTGATATTTTAGAACGTACGCCTTTGGGTGCAGGTAATGAACTTCAACTGACCGACGCTATGAAAGAAGTAGCAATATCAAAAGGTATGATAGGCGTTGACTTTAGCGGAACCCGTTATGATATGGGTAATAAGTTTGGTATTTTAAAAGCAAATATTGAGGTTGGGCTGAACCACCCTGAAACTTGCGCTGAACTTCGTGAGTACATAAAAGAATTAGCAAAAGAATTATAATAAAAAGATGTGTAGAATTTCTACACATCTTTTTTAAGTTATATTGTTCCTTTATAGAAAAGTCCGCGTGTATATTTGCAGTCGGCAGAGTTTCCAAATTTATAGGCGTTTATCACTTCTTCTACACGTTCACCCGTTTCATTTGTGAAGTAAAGAATTTGAAAATCAAGACCTTTAAGGTCGGCATTTTTATCGCCAAGCCAAATCGGTACCGAGTTTAAAAGTTCACTGTATCCCATACGGCAACGCACAGGAAATTCCACACCCAAACGGTCGGTCAAAACACCGTTTTTATCGCATTCTTTACAGTCTTTCCCATTCTTAATAGGGCAGTTTTTAAAAAGCATCAGCGGAATATGCCCGTAGGTTATAACGCCTTTTGGAATTGGGGAAGCGATTTTTGAAATGCTTTCATTGGTAAGTTCCAAAGACAGTACGGCAGAGTCTATACCAAGCATTTTTGCAGTATGTAAAGATTCGCTGTTGTGAATATTAAGTCCTGTATCGGCAATAATGTCAAACCCAATTCTTTTTGCTATTTCCACTGCCGATATGTTACCGCAAAGACAGGTCGTAACACCCTTTTGCCTGTATTCTGAAAGCCGTTTTTCGAGAGCGGTTTCACTAATTATTCCACGTGGAATATCAACAATGTTTTTAATCTTTTCTATTGGCTTAAAATCTTGCTCAAGCGGAAATATTATGGCTTTTATACCGTTTAAATCTTTTGGTATTTGGGCTTCGTTTTCCACACGAATAATCAATTCGGGGGTTTTATTTGTGAGAGGGGGAATTTCAGGTTTCGAATAAGAAATTTCCGCTTTTTTACGTCGCAACTTTGCCCGTTGGTTATCGAGCATACTAATTGTGCTTCTTCTGATTTGATTAAGTGTGCTTGAAGGAACAAAAAGTCCGTCGTCAAGCCCAAGTGAGAAAATAAAACATATATACGGAGTTCCGCCAAGTTTTGATAAATTTTTATGCACGTCTTCATAAGTCAAAGAGCGTGTTTTTGCCGTTTGGGGAATATCTCCCTTTACCGTTACGGTATTTTCGCCGTCACAAAGAGTAAGGGTAATTGGTTCATTTGCTTTTATGGTTGCGCTTATGTTTAGTTTTACCCGTTTATATTCTTTTCTGTAAAGTTCGTGCAAAACGGGAAATGCCTTGTCGGCAGAAATAACGTCTTCTTTAGTACGGATACCAAACATATCCTTACCTAATTTGTTTTCAAGATAACCCGCAGTAAAGCCCGAACGTGAAAAAACGTTTTTAAGCGTTTCTTGAAGTTGGGTATCAATGACACCGTTGCATAATGCGTCTTTACACGCTTTTGTAGCGGCGGCAACGTATTCGGGGCGTTTCATTCTGCCTTCAATTTTAAAAGAGCGAACACCAATTTTAAAAAGTTCTGAAATGTAATTTACAAGTGATAAATCTTTAAGCGATAAATCATATCCCGTACCGCCCGGCGCTGAAAAAGGAAGTCGGCAAGGTCCGGCGCAAAGCCCACGGTTACCACTGCGGGAGCCCAAAAATGCCGAAAGTAAACATTGCCCCGAAACGCTCATACATAGCGCTCCGTGAACAAAAACTTCAACCGTTATACCGTATTTTTTTGCCTCTTTGCAAAATACGGTAAGGTCTTCCAAAGACATTTCTCTTGCTACTACCACTTGTTTAAAGCCCAAACTCGCTAAAATGGGTAGTGCGGCAGGGGTGTGTACTGACATTTGGGTAGAGGCGTGAAGCGGTAGTTCGGGGAGAAGTTGGTGCAAAACTCGGGCAAGTCCCAAATCTTGAATAATAATACCGTCAATGCCCGAATTATAACATTCTACCGCAAGGTTTAATGCGTCTGAAAATTCGTTATCTTTTATTAAAATATTAAGGGTTAAATAAATCTTAACCCCACGTATATGACAATATTCACAAACTTCGGCAAGTTCGCCTACGCTAAAGTTTTCAGCATTTCTTCTGGCTGAAAAATCTTTTGCGCCTAAATACACTGCGTCGGCACCGCTTTTTACGGCAGCATACAGCATTTCCTTAGAACCTACCGGCGATAGAATTTCACCGACACCACTCTCGAGCATTTGTTTTCACCTCTACTCTATGATACCTTAAATTAGAGAAAAAGAAAAGTCTTTTTTCTTTACAATATAAAAATTTATTGTTATAATAAATAAAGTAAATTTCAAAAGGAATGATTTTATGAAATATTTAGTGTTATTATGCGACGGTATGGCAGATACGCCTTTTGAGGCGCTTGGCGGTAAAACCCCAATGGAACTTGCCAACAAACCGCTTATTGATAAATTGGCTCGCACTTCGGTTGTGGGTATGTGCCGTACTGTTGGAAACGGTTTGAAACCCGGTAGTGACGTTGCAAATCTTTCGGTTATGGGGTACGACCCTTACATTTGTTATACAGGCCGTTCACCGCTTGAAGCGGCATCTATCGGTGTTGAACTAAAAGATACCGACGTTGCGCTTCGCTGCAATATTGTAACTCTCTCAAACGAAGAAAATTATAACGATAAAACAATGGTTGATTATTGTGCGGGTGATATTTCAACCAAAGAAGCACATCAAATTATTAAAACAGTGCAAGAAAAGTTAGGAAACGAAATTTACAAGTTTTACGGCGGTGTAAGTTACCGTCATTGTCTGGTGTGGGATAAAGGTACTACTGAACTTGGAAATATGACTCCGCCACACGATATAAGCGGTAGGGTTATTGGAGAATATTTAAGTGATAACGATAACGCAAAACCGCTTATTGAACTAATGAAAAAAAGTTACGATATTTTAAAAGATCATCCTGTAAATATTGAAAGAAGGAAAAAAGGTTTAAACGAAGCAAATTCAATTTGGCTTTGGGGCGAGGGTAAAAAACCGCAACTTGAAGATTTTTATAAAAAGAACGGCGTTAAGGGCAGTGTGGTAAGTGCGGTTGACCTGCTAAAAGGTATTGGTATTTGCGCCAATATGGAAACACCAAACGTTGAAAACGCAACAGGGTATTTAGATACCAATTTTGAAGGCAAAGCAAAAGCGGGTATTGATTCTTTTAAGAACGGTTGTGATTTTGTTTATATTCACGTTGAAGCGCCTGACGAATGCGGTCACCGTGGCGAAGCCGAAAACAAGGTTAAAGCAATTGAACTTATTGAACAGCGCACATTAAAACCTGTGCTTGCTTATCTTGAAAACAGCGGTGAAGATTACAGAATTTTAATAATGCCTGACCACCCAACACCTCTTGACATCAAAACCCATTCAAGCGCTCCTGTTCCCTTTATGATTTATGACAGCAGTAAGCAAGAAAAAGGTGTTGAAACCTTTACTGAACAGACCGCTCAAAGTACAGGGATTTTTATTGAGCACGGACCCAGTGTTTTAGATAAATTACTTCAAAAAATCTAATAAAAAATTGACCTAAAAATTTACTTATTTTGTTATTATGTAAACTAAAACAACTTAAAAAGTTTTCCAAGTTATACATATAGATTTCAATGTTTTTATATGGATAACTACCCAAAATGCGATAAATTGGCTTGATTTTTATGGAAAACTATGTGTATAAGTTGGATAAAACCGTGTTTGTGTATAATGACAATAAGAAAATTATGTAAAGCATTTCGCTAAATTTCGACAAAAAATTTTTAAAAGTAAAGTGTCCTATGAAAAGAACAAAATTAAAAAACAGAAAACTACCTAATTACACTAAAGGCGAAGAAATTTTTAACATGGTTTCGCATATTGTTGGCGGCGGATTAGGTGTTATTATTGCCGCGCTTTGTATAGTAAAATCATTCTTAAATCACGATGCATATCAAATTGTTGGTGCGTTTATTTATGGTTTTTCAATGATTATTTTATATACTATGTCAAGTATATATCATGGGCTGATTCCGCTTACGGCGAAAAAGGTTTTTCAAATTATTGACCATTGCGCAATTTTTGTGCTTATCGCCGGAACATATACCCCCATTGCTCTCTCTGCTATACGGGAATATAACACAGCGCTTGGCTGGTGTTTGTTTGGGTTTGTTTGGGCAATGTCGGCTTTAGGTATTACACTTAATGCTATAGACCTTAAAAAATATTCACTGTTTTCAAATATTTGCTATATTGCACTTGGTTGGTGTGTGATATTTATTGTTAATCATACCATAAAAGCAATTTCAATGAACGGCTTTTGGTGGCTCTTATCGGGCGGTATCGCTTATACCATCGGCGCTGTGCTTTACGGAGTTGCGGGTAAATGGGGACTTAAATATATCCATTCGGTTTTTCATTTGTTCGTAATTTTGGGAAGTGTTTTACAATTTGTTTGTATAATTTTATATGTATTAGTTTAATAAACATATAATATTATATAAAAATTTGTGAAAAACGTAAAAGTTAAAAAAATATTAAAAAAAGGTTGCAATTTTGTAACCTTTTTGTTATAATAATCCTAGTAAATGTTACAAATTGTAATTTTTGGATAGGATGTGACTGTTATTTTTAAGGATTTGATTGAAGAATCACTTTTAAAAACTTCCAAATTCATAAATAACAACAAAATATTAGTTAGATACACTTCGTTTTTATTGGTAGCAGTATTGGCTCTTGTAATCAGCATTGTTTCCTGTGGTATTAAAATTGGTTACAACGTTGAATATTCAGGAAAAAATATTGCTGTTGTCGATGATGTTTCGGTTTTTGAAACCGCTAAAGATATTGTTTTAACGTCTTTAAAGGGTGATAACACTCATAACGTTGTATCAAAGCCAAAGTTTAAGCTGACCGTAACTTCAAATGATAACCTTTTTGATGACCAAATGGTAGCGGATGCTATCATTGAAAATACCGAAGAAATAACTTTTTCTTCTGCAATTACTATCAATGGTGAAGTTTTGGCTTACGGCGAACGTAGCGAGTTAAAAAATTTGGTATCTCAAGCGCTTAATAAATATTATGTAGAAGGCGCTACCAACACTTCAACTTTTGTTGACGAAGTTAATATAGAAGAGGGTTGTTGCCTTAAGGGTGAAATAAAAACAATCGAACAATTAGGTCAACTTGTTAATTCTTTAAAGGTAAGAACTGTTTCAACCGTTACAACCGAATCTGCGGTTAAGTACTCAACTAAAACAGTATATACAAGCACAAAAGAACGTGGTTATGAAAAAATCAAAACCAAAGGCGTTAAAGGTGTTAAATCTGAAACTGCTGTAGTTGAAACCATTAACGGTAAAGAAACTGCAAAAACAGTTATTGCAAGAAAAGTTATTAAGCAACCTGTACAAAAGGTTGTTGTAAAAGGCACCGCATCGTCTTATGCAAAAGCAACCGCAACTGCTAATGCCCGCTCACAAGGATTTATCCACCCAATGAACAGAGGCGACATTAAGCAAGTAAGCGCTTACTGGGGCGACGGCAGAGGCCATCAGGCAATGGATTTTTCGGGCAATGTTGGCAAACCGATATTTGCTTCCAAGGGCGGTAGAGTTGTAGAAGCCGGCTGGGACGGAGCATACGGTTATATGGTAGTTATTGACCACGGTAAAGGATATAAGACAAGATACGCACACGCAAGCGCACTTTGTGTTAAAAGAGGTCAACTTGTAACCCAAGGTCAACAAATCGCAAAACTTGGTAATACAGGTCGCTCAACCGGCCCGCATTTACATTTTGAAGTTATTAAAAACGGCGTTCGTGTAAACCCCGCGCCTTATATTGGATATTAAAAACAAAAACCCGCTCATTAGAGCGGGTTTTTGTTATGCTTAAAATTTACGCCAAACCATTTTATTTACTACACCAGTATAACTTTGAATAAGTTTTACAACTTTTGTAGAAACGTTTTCTTCCACGTAATCGGGCACAGGAATACCATAGTCGCCGTTTTTGTTCATTTCAACTGCGGTTTCTACTGCTTGTAAAAGACCGTTTTCATCAATACCAGCCAGTACGAAACACGCTTTGTCAAGCGCTTCGGGGCGTTCGGTTGAGGTTCTAATACAAATTGCAGGGAAAGGACAACCTATACTTGTGAAGAAACTTGATTCTTCGGGTAAAGTGCCGCTATCTGAAATTACAGCAAAAGCATTTTTTTGCAAACAGTTGTAATCATGGAAACCAAGGGGTTCGTGTTGTATTACAAGGTCGTTAAGTTTAAAACCGCTTTCTTCAATACGCTTTTTAGAACGTGGGTGGCAAGAGTAAAGAATAGGCATTTTATATTTTTCGGCAATTGTGTTGATAGCATTGAATAGAGATAAGAAGTTTTTTTCGGTGTCAATGTTTTCTTCTCTATGAGCCGAAAGAAGAATGTATTTGCCTTTTTCAATGCCTAATTTTTGGTGAATATTTGATGCATTGATTTTTTCTAAATTTTCTTTTAAAACTTCTGCCATTGGGGAACCGGTTACGTAAACACGCTCTTTTGGCAAACCGCATTCGTGCAAATATTTACGTGCATGTTCCGAATAGGCAAGGTTAACGTCACTTATAATATCAACAATTCGGCGGTTGGTTTCTTCGGGCAAACACTCGTCCTTGCAACGATTTCCCGCTTCCATATGAAAAATCGGAATATGTAAACGTTTGGCGGAAATTGCTGAAAGGCAAGAGTTAGTATCTCCAAGAATGAGCAAAGCATCGGGCTTTAATTCGCTCATTAGTTTGTAAGATTTTGCAATAATATTGCCTATGGTTTCACCTAGGTCGCTGCCAACAGCTTCAAGGTAATAATCAGGATTACGAAGCCCTAAATCTTCAAAGAAAATTTGGTTTAGAGTATAATCATAATTCTGTCCTGTGTGGACTAAAATCTGGTCGAAATATTTATCGCATTTTTTTATTACTGCCGCTAATCGAATAATTTCGGGGCGAGTGCCGACAATGGTCATAAGCTTTAGCTTGGGCATTTTTTATTCCTCCGTATTTTCGTAGAGTTCAAACTGTTTATAAACCGCCAAACGCTCATTAGCGTAGGCGTTTGCTTTTATAAGTGACGGTCTTTTGCCGAAAAGCATCAAAATTAGGTAGCGTATAATCCGCCAAACAAAAACAAACGGGTAGAGAATTTTCCATTTGCGCAAAAACGGGTACAGATAGTACATCGAGCCGCAAAGGGTCAAAATTTGATTTTTAAACTTGTTGTTTTTTGTACCGTTTTTACCGTTAAGGGAAATCATTCGCCCTGCACCCGCGCGATTACTATCCTTTTTTCCAAAGTTGCCTGAAGAAAATAAATCCTCAATAACTTGCTCGCAAAGGTTTTGTTCAATATCTTTGGCCCATTCGGGACAAGCGGTACCTAAATAAATGTGCGCGGTTTTTGTAATAACACAAGCAAATTTAAAGGTTCCGCTCTTTTTAAGAAGCGGTAAAAATTCTTCTTGCCAAAAGGGGTAGGTATGGGTTTTTTCAATAAAGTAAGCCCAATCGCAAAGGTGCCTAAGACCTATGCCTTCACCTAAAAGGTGGTGAATGGTATGAAGTAAAATAATCGCCGCATGAATTTGTGGCAATGGATTATTAAAATTGGGATTTTTATTGTTTGTATATTTTAGGGCTGCGTTTTTTAAATAATTTCTAAAAAGAGTGCCCGCATTACCGTTGGGAATACCCGCAACCTCAAAGTGCATTTCTAAATGCTCGTGCGGTTTTTTAAAGACTCGGTGGCAAATATGCTCATCAAGTTCTTTTTTATATCCTGCATTAATAAGCGCCTCTTCAACAAGGGGCTGTTGTTCGGGTAAAATCAAAAAATCAACGTCACCTAACACCCTTTTTGTTGGGTCGGGATAATATGAAGCGGAGGCAAGCCCCTTTAATATAATGTAAGGGAAATTATTATCTTCCAAAATTTTAATAAGCTTATTTTGCGCCGATAAAACCTGTGAATTTTTAACAAGGTACTGCATAGAAAGATTAAACCATGCGGTACTAACGTCGTTTGGAATAAGGTGGGTATGGTTTAAGGTGCCTTCAATTGCTAAAAGCGGTACCGCCTGCGAAATACTTTCTTTTCTAACCGCTTCCCAATCCTCGGCAGAAAGTGTGGAAAAATCAAACTCGCTATTCGGTTTTAAAAGAGCCAAAAGTGCTTCTTGTGTGGGGCTAAGCATTAAGTGTTAAACCTCCTCAAAAAAAGTATCAGGGTGAGTAGGGTCAAAGCTTTCATTTGCCCACATAACAGTTACTAAATCTTGCGTATCGCTTAGATTTATGATGTTATGGGTGTAACCGGGAAGCATGTGAATTGCTTCTATTTTTTCTCCGCTCACCTCAAACCGTAAAATCTCATCGGAGTCGATTTTACGCTGTTCGATAAGTCCTTTACCCGAAACCACAATAAAGAATTCCCACTTTGTGTGGTGCCAGTGTTGACCTTTCGTGATACCGGGTTTTGAAATATTAACCGAGAATTGACCGCAATTAGCCGTTTTTAAAAGTTCGGTAAAACTGCCACGGTTGTCAACATTCATTTTAAGCGAAAATTTTGCTTTTTCTTTTGGTAAATAAGAAAGATATGTGGAATAAAGTTTCTTTGCAAAACTGCCAAAAGGTATTTCAGGCATTAAAAGTGTCTCAGGTTGATCTTTAAATGAATATAAAAGTTTTTCAATTTCACCCAAAGTTACCTTGTGAGTGGTGGGGCATATGCAAAATTCACCTTCTTTAATGGGTTTGCCTTCAAGACACAACATCATTTGGTCGATTAGGTCGTCTATATAAAGAAGCTCTAATTGGGCGTTTCGGTCATTAACGGTGATTTCCAAATCGTTTGCAATATTATAGCACCAAGTAGCAATAACACTGTTGTAATTAGGTCTGCACCATTTGCCAAAAAGGTTTGGAAAGCGGTAAACAAAAATTTCAGCACCAACTTCTTTGCCGTATGCAAAGAATAGGTCTTCACCGGCTTTTTTACTTCTTCCATAGTCGTTGTTATATCGACCTTTCAAAGTTGCTTGAATAGAAGAAGAAAGCATAACGGGGCAGGTGTTGCCGTGCTTTTTGAGTGTTTCTAAAAGCACCCTGCCAAAACCAAAGTTACCTTGCATAAACTCTTCCGAATTTTGCGGACGGTTAACACCCGCAAGGTTGAAAACGAAATCGGCTTTTTCGCAGTATAAATTAAGTTCTTCGGCAGTAGAGTCAATGTCGTAGAGGTAAATTTCCTCAATATTGAGCTCAGGGTGGGTGCGGTCCTTGCTATCGCGTATGTTTTTTAGCGCTTCGGTTAAGTTTTTACCAACAAAGCCGTTAGCGCCTGTAATAAGTACGTTCATTAGTTATTCTCCAAAGCAGCTAATTCGTCGCGGATATACTGTAGGCTTAAAAGCTTTTCTTTAACCTGCTGGACGTTTAGTAAATCGGTATTGTTTGAGTTAAACTCGGTTAAGGGGTTACGTTCTACGTCACCATCTTTAAAATATTTGTCATAGTTAAGACCACGGTTGTCGCAAGGCACACGGTAAAAATCGCCCATATCGGTAGCGTTGGCACATTCTTCGTTTGTGAGAAGTGTTTCGTACATTTTTTCACCGTGGCGAATACCAATAACCTTAATTTTAGTTTCGGAATTAAAGAGTTCAGTAACTGCTTTTGCCAATGTTTCAATGGTACAAGCAGGTGCTTTTTGAACCAAAATATCGCCCGATTTGCCGTTTTCAAAGGCAAAGAGAACAAGGTCAACCGCCTCATCAAGTGACATTATAAAACGAGTCATAGAAGGTTCGGTGATGGTTATATCTTTACCGGCTTTGATTTGTTCAATCCAAAGCGGGATAACACTTCCCCGACTGCACATAACGTTACCATAGCGGGTACAACAAATCTTAGTCTTTTCGGGAGATACAGTACGGGATTTTGCTACGATAACTTTTTCCATCATCGCTTTACTGGTGCCCATAGCGTTAACGGGGTATGCGGCTTTGTCGGTTGAAAGGCAAACTATGTTTTGAACCCCTGCTTCAATTGCGGCAGTAAGCACGTTTTCGGTACCCAAAACATTGGTTTTTACCGCTTCAATGGGGAAAAATTCACAAGAAGGGACTTGTTTTAGTGCAGCGGCATGGAAGATATAATCAACGCCGTACATAGCATTTTTTACCGATGCCAAATCACGCACATCGCCTATGTAAAATGTTATTTTTTCAGCAACTTCGGGCATTTTTGCCTGAAATTCGTGACGCATATCGTCTTGTTTTTTCTCGTCACGCGACAAAATGCGAATTTCACCAATATCGGTATCGAGAAATCTGTTAAGCACAGCGTTACCGAATGAACCGGTACCACCGGTAATTAAAAGTGTTTTGTTTTTAAAGTTTGACATAGTATCGTCTCCAAGTTATTTTCCTTTTATAAGGTTGTAAATTATTGTTTTTAAGGTTTTTTTAGGAATACCAAAGTTTTTAACGGCATATCTAAAGCCATTATTTTTATATTTGTTCCAAAAAACTTCATAACTGCTAGGTTTTGAAGTGGGATGATGGAGCTGTGGCTGTTTGGCGAAACTTATATCAGAAATTTCTTTAATCCCATCTATTTCAGAAAAAAGTTTTTCACCTTTTTGAGTATTGGTTAATACCATTGAAACGCCTAATGTATCTTCGAAATTAGGGTTAATATTTTCTACACCCCAAAAGTCAGATATTGTGATATCACTAACACGCTCTTGATTAGTGTACTTACACTCAAAACATGCATCACACGTTATATTATTGCTGTAATAGATATTCATAAATGCGGAAGTGTTTTGATTGTGTAGTAATTTTGCTTCGGAGGTTTCGATTGCACTTGAATCACCACGCCAAGAGATTGACTTGTTTCTAAAAAAGTATTTTTTAAAGGGCTGTTTGTTTTGTAACCATTCAATGTATTCAGTGAATACCTTGGGTGAAGGCACACCGTGGCAAATAATATCACATAAATAAAGATTTTCTATATTCAAACGTTCTTTTGTTACATAATTTTTCACAGCGGCTATTTGGCATGGGGTACCTGAAAATAAGACGGGAATACCGGCTGTAATATCGGTTTTTAGCGACTCAAAAATATAGGTTATATCGCTTTGAATGTATTTTGTGCCTTGTAATAATACAATATCCTCTATTTTATCAATACGTTTATGGTAAAGCTTAAAATCATTGTCTAAACTGGCACCGTAAACGCTACCACCATTATTTATTATAGTTTCAGCGAAAGCGGCAAACGCCCCGCCCGAGGTTGAATTTTTACGTAAGCGGTCGGGTGCTTTAAATGCGTAAGTTTTGGTTGGTTTAGAAGTTGCAGGAGTATTTAAAGCGGGACAAATATTATAACAAGCGTTACAATTTAAACATTTTTGATTGTCGATATAACTCTTTAAAAATCCTTTGCTATCCTTTGTTATGCGAATAGCATCGTGTCGACAAGCGGTTTTACAAGCACCGCAACCTATACAATTTTTTTCGATAAGTGGTTTATTGGTGGAGCTTAATGCATTTAATAAAAATTCTTTGGATGAAGATATAAAACTTTCTAAATTTTTATTAACCGTTAGGAAATTAATTTTTTCAGTAGGCAAAACGGGATTTTCTTCATCAATCACATAATCGCAAAGTCCGGCCTTTTCTATAAGGTTGGTTATTCGGCTGCCTCGATGTTTGTTATTAAACACAAAGAACGGTTTTTCAAAAATAATTGAAAATGCTGTACCGTGAAAAGAGTTGGTGAAAATTGTGTTTGCATATTTAATAGCGTTTAAAAATTCTATTGGGCCGTAATGGGACTTTTGGCTATGTTTTTGGTGGCGGTCCTTATTAGCACAAATTTCTACAAGTTTTAGGTTATGTTCCGTAGCATATTTTTTTGCGGTTTCCAGCATTTTTGAATTAGAAATTATGCTGTAAACTAAAACATATTCTTGCTTTATCAACCTTCTTTTAAAAAGACTTTCATAGTCGGATTTATTGAGTAAAAAAACAGGATCGCAAACAGTTTCAACCTTTCGACCAACAAGTTTCTCCAAGTAATCGGCGGAATCGGGTTCCCTAACTGAACAGTAATCGAGTTTTTTGATTAATGGAATAGCTTTTTGAGCTTCAAAAGGGGAGTATTCGGTTTTGCCCATGCTCGCAGCGTAGGATATACGCTTAGTAACACCGCCGATATCGCCAAAGAAAATGTCGTTAATACCATCGGTAATATCGGGATTCCAAATTTGATCACTACCGCAAACAACTGTATCAAAACCGACGGTTGAAATCTCTCTTGCTGATTTGTATGTATTTGAAAGATTGCAATATTTTTTTCTAAACTTTCTAAAATTACGAAGCCTTCTATATTTTTTCGGTGCTGACAGTAGTAACGCAATACCTAATTTGAACTTGCGTTTTAAGGATTTATTAGGTTCATTTTGCCAAGAGACTAATAACCAACTTAGTAGTTTGCTGTTAGCGAATTCTGTCTTTGGGGAGTAGTTGATAATTACGCTTTTGTATCCTAAATTTCTTGTGAATTTGTTGCTGGCGAAAGCTTGAAGATTAGCACCATAATTAACATTATTATGAATGGTGATAATACCTATTTTCTTGTTATTCAACAACTGCGTCAACATCCTTTTTAGTTATGGTAGATAAAAAAACTAATATTTTATTTTTTAAAATTATTATTAAAATTAATATCGCAATTAAAAGTGAAATTTTCATTATTAAATTATTCCAGAAAATTAATCCGTAAATCATTAAAAATGCAAATGCTAAGAATATAGCGAGAAGTAATTTAATGTTTACTATTTGATTAAGATTTTTTTCATACTTTTTAGCGATAAAATAATATGCGAAGAAGTGAAAAAAGCTTGTTATTAGCGTAGCATAGCCAACAGCAACGTAACCAAAAAGCTTTATGCCGGCATAATTTAAAATTATATTTAGCACGGCTGTTATCATTGTGGCAGCGCTCATTTGCTTAGTCTTTTCATAATAGAAAACAATATTTCCTACAAGGCCTGTTATAAACGAAACCTGAACCGAAAATGCAAGCGGTGCTACAAACCATACAGCATCCATATATTTAGGTGTTGCAAAAATTAATATACCTTCTCTTGCAAAAAGGATAATCATTTCGCAAACGGTTGATACCAACACGCTGCATCCTAAGATGGTTTTATAAAGATTTTTGACAGTGCCATTTTTTATTGACTGTAATGTGTAGGGAATAAGTGAGCTATTAATAGACTGGGTTATTATGCTTACAATACCGGTAATGCTATGGGCAATGCTATAAAGTCCAGCTGATGCGGCACCAACGAATGCATTTAACATCAATTTATCTGAAGAGTTAAGTAATACCTGTGATAAATAGTGCGGCAAAAGTGGAATATTAAATTTTAAAGCATATTTCCAATATTTTTTATGATATAGTTTTTTGCCTTTGGAAATGAGCAATGCAGTAATTATGGCACCTAGAATAATGCCCCAAATACCCGAGCCAATAATTTTGGCATAGGCCTTGTTTTCGTCAACTAATTTAACAGCAATAATAGCTACAGTAGGGCTTAAAATTGCATTAGAGAAGGTATAGGCAATTACCTTCTTGTAGTCGTATGTGAATCGTTTGCGCATAAGCCAAAACGTGGTGGCGGCGTTAAAGAAAGTTTGTACCCACATAAAAATTAAGTAACCTGTATTTAGTTCAAAAAGGGTTGGGAATACAAAATTTATAACAACGCAGCACAAGTAAACTAAAGTTGAAGCTACAGCGGTAAGACCGATAAGTGAAGATGTTAATGTATCAACATCTTCTTCGAATTTAGTCATAGCAACATTATATACACCGCCAGCAAGCGAAAGGGTTGCAAAAATGAATATTATGCTTTCCCAAGTTATAAAAACGCTTGAGATACCATAGTCTTCAACGTCTAATAGCCTTGTGAATATTGGCGTTGTTATAAAAGAGACGCCCTTTAAAACAACGTTGGAAACCACAAACCAGAAGGATGCTTTGGCTGCGGGCGACATATTATTAAGTTTGTTCAAAAAGGTTTTAACATTGGTCATTAAAAGTCGCTTCAATTCTTTCTATAGTTTCTTTTTTTGTTATAAAATTAAGTGAAGGGGTTTCGCTTAATTTTTTTAGCAAAGATGGGTTGTCCAAAAGTGATTTGACAGCAGTGTATATGCTTTCGCTATCACGTGATACAACTATACCATTTTCTTGGTCGGAAATCATTTCCAAATTACTTTTAATTGGTGTGCAAATCACGCATTTGCTTAAAAGCTTTTGCTCATATACCACCAAACTGAATCCTTCATAGCTTGAAGGTTGAACGCAGAAAGCGGAGTTTTTGATATATTTATACGGATTTGATTGGTTGCCAAGCAGAATAAAATTGTTCTCGAGGCCTTGCTGGTTGATAAGGATTTCAAGCTCGTTTCTTTGAGGTCCGTCACCGCAAATATACCATTTTATATGGTATCCTTCGTCTACAAGTTTTTTGCAGGGCTCAATACAAAGGTGAAAGCCCTTTAGTTCAACGAGCCTACCAACAGATACAATATTTATGGTGTTTTTATTCATTTCGCAAGTCTCGTTTGCAAGTTTTTCTATTTTAGAAAAATCAAACAATGAAGGTAGGGTAAAAACCTTTATTTTATCTTTGAACTGTGGGTAAAGCTCACAAAGAGAATTTTTGGAGTTTTGTGATACCGTACAAATATTATGGGCTTTTTCAAAGGCCATAATATCAAGTGCTTTATTTGTTGTAATTTGCTTAATATCGGTATGTATCCATACGTTTTTTACTTTGGCATCTACGCAATCGGCAACATAATATCCTGCGCTACCTTCGGCAAAGCCAATTGCAATGTCATATTTTTTGTTGATTTTAAGCATGGTCTTTTTTTGAAAATGCCAATCAGTTTTGGAAAAAACGTTTATTTTCAATCTTGATTTAACAAACCTTAAAATTCTATAGGAAGCTAAACTGAATTGTTTTTGCTTTAATAAGGTTTTAAAGGAAATGCCAAACGGACGGTTGAATGCCGTGCTAAAAAAAGGTGAATCGGGTAGTAAATTAACGCTTTTGTTGAGTTGGGGTAATAAATCTCTACCCTCATTAAATAGATATAAATCCACCGAATATTTACTGTAATCGAGATTATCACATAAATCAATTAATGTCTTTTCAAGACCGCCTGTTGTCAAACTGTCGGCAACGATTAAAATGTTCTTCATCTATTTCTTCTCGTTTCTCATTTCATCAATAAGATCCATAAGTTCATCTGATACTCCCAGCACAACTTTTCTGCAGAACATATATCCGCTGTTTTTAAGTTCTTCAAAATCTTTTGCTGTATAAACAGAAGTATCAACGTCGTAGTTATGGTAATGCAGCGGTGCCCAACCGAAATGCTCGGTTATTTCGTGTTCTTCACCGTTTTGAACGGTGTTTTTTCTTAAAGGTGAGTTGAAAATAATTGTTTGCCAATAACTCTCGACTGCCGCATGAACCTTTTTCATAACTTTATTGAATTTTTTATCATGCAGATATGTGTCAAGGATTAGTTCCGTGCCCTCACGGGTGAACGCAGACAGCATCTGACCAAAATAAGGGTCTACAAGTTTGCCGTTAAGTGGTACGCGCAATTCTTTTCTTGTGAAGTTTTTAGTTATTACTCTATACATAAAACTGCGGTAGCAACGTGCCAAGAATGAACTGTTGAAGAAAAAATCAAAATACCAATTCTTTAAGATTTTATTTTTATCGGTAGGTATGGTAGAGGTGGCAATGTTATAAGCCATAATGTATTCGGTGGATCTGTTGTTTTCAAACTCTTCTAAAATTTGAGCGTTTGTCATAAGCGGATAATCTTGTCCCGTCATAAAAACAAACCTATCATAACCTTTATCGCTGCCAAAAGCGTCAAGCAATCCTGCCATATATCCTTTTATCATGGAAAAGCCTGCCCACCAAACACTGTAGCGTTTGGTTGTGAAGAAAACGTTTGAATAATCCCTGAATTCATTTTCAAATGAAGCAAAATCGGATTTTTTATCAACGTGTATATAAAAATCTCCGGTTTCCGAAATCGAATCAATCAATCTTTTTATTTGCTTCGGGTCCTTATGTACTAAAAAAATATATGCAATTTTCATTTTTATTCACCAATATTCTTAATTATATATAGCAATCTTGAAAGCTTTATGGATATAGTAGATAGCCAAAGTACCAGTTTTTCTTTTTTGGATAAATATGGATTATTAAACACTAAGCGTATGTGTTTTTTAAGGTGTTTTTTCTGTTCGAGAAGTTCATTCTTCAGGATTTTTCTTTCACTTTTGGTACAAGAGATAAATAACAGATATATTGCTTTAAACAAAAAGTATTCTTGTTCGGTTTTAAGATTATAGTTTTTGTCTGATAAAAATTCTATAGATTTTTCGTAAAAGTATATAGCATCTAAATATATACTTCCGCCTGCAGAACGGGTAACGCTGTTTGTACTAGTGACACAATTGTAAAACGGAAAATTATATACAGCCGTTCCATTTGTTTTTGTCAGTAACAAAAGTGTAAAATAAAAATCTTCAACGCGTCTGCCTTCAGGTATGTGAATACTTTTTATGATTTCAGATGAGGTGATTCGAGTTGCTAAACTGACATTACCTCTATGTAAAAAAATATTTTTTATAGAGTTAATTTCATCTATAGTGGCAAGAACTTTGTCCGATTTTTCACTATCCAATAAATTGCCGTTTGTATCATAGACGTTGGCTAAACACTCAATGGTGGATAGATTTTGCTCTTTCATAATTGAAATTAGGGTTTCATACATTTCGCGGTCAAGGTAATCATCAGCATCGCAAAAACCGATGTATTTGCCGGTTGCTTTGGCAATTCCCGCATTTCGTGCTGATGCCGCACCACCGTTTTCTTTATGTACAACTTTTACTCTGTTATCAATTTTTGCGTATTCATCGCAAATTGCGCCACTATTATCTTTAGAACCATCATTCACTAAAATCAATTCTAAATCTTTGAGTGTTTGATTTAAAATACTTTCAATACATCTCTTTATATACTTTTCAGCATTGTAGACAGGTACCACAACGGACAAAGTCGGATTATTCAACGGTTTCACCTCTATTTGAACCAATTATTTTTTATTATTTTAACAGAACTAAAAATGCCTGAATCTGATGAAGTGATGGTGTTAACGCTATGAAATTCTTTTACAGCGTTCACAAAACGCTCAGCGGCTATTTCGTGATTGTAATAAGCAATAGTTGCCTTAGCATTTTCTCCAAGGAATTTTGCTTTTTGGGTATCACACAACAAGCTTTTTACTTCATTATAGGCATTTTTATAATTGCCGTATTTATAAATTAAACCGTTTTCTCCGTGATTAATTAAAAAAGGAACCGAACCTATTGCACTACTTGCAACAATAGCACAACCGCTTGCCATAGCTTCATTTAAAACTGCGCCCCAACCTTCATTAAAATCACTAGTGAACATATATATTTGGCTTTTATTCATAATCTTCAAAACCTCTGTATGTGTTTTGGAACCCAAGAAATGCACATGATCTTGAAGTTTGTAGGCATGGACCGCTTTAAGAAGGTTATCTTTTTCAGGACCGTCTCCTACGATATTTACTTTAAAATCAACACCCTCTTGTTTTAAAAACTGGGCGGTTTTGATTACGGTATCTGCGTGTTTTAATTTTAATAATCTGCCCACATATAGGATGGTGTTCTGCTCTTTTTCTTGTGTTTTATGAGCGGAGCAAGAGGGGAAATAGCCCCATTTGAAAATTTTATTTTGTGGAAAACCAAATATTGATAAATCGTATGGAAGAAAGGCAGATGCAGCCAATACGTAAAGGTTTTTGGTTTTATATCTTAAATATCTATTTTTAAGATATATGAAATTTTTAGGTATTAAGCAACGCAAAATGCCTTTTTTGAAAATTCTTTCAGAGTAAATAAATGAGAGCTTATCCTCTTTCATTCTTAAAGTAACTAATTTATCAGGACAGGCACCAAAAATAACAGCATCAGCTGACAGTATTTCTTTTTCGGCACGAGTTTTTTCCGTAAAATAGTCAATTAGATAATTATCGTGATGACTAGTTTGATACCCTTGAGAGTTACCATTGTCGGTTGCTATGAACCAGAATTCATCAACTAGGGATTTTAAGTACTTACAAAAAGGAATTTGATGGTGGTTTAGAAAATTAGAAACAAATACAATTTTCATATTTTCTCCTTTAAAAACAAAATGCATATTTAAGTCCAATTGTACGGTATGCGAAGAATAAGAGGGATAATCCTATAATCGAAAAACGGACAAGATTTTGGGTTTGGGTGTGTTCTAAAGATTCTATTGACTCTGGTAGCACGACAGGAATAGCATTTAGCCAATACATTGATGGGCGTTCGGCAGTACGTCCTATTAGTCTGAATATCCAAATAATTACGCACATAATACCTGAATTTAAAATAACCGTTTCTTTTAAATTTGTTACCCATTTAGATTTCGTCAATAAAGCCAAGGTAATTATGCAAATCAAAATTGCGAAAAAGATAAATCCGTTTTCGGTTTGTTCCACTTCGTAATCATATTCTAAAACTTCATTAGCAATATCTAATAAGTGTTCATAGCTGAAGTAAGCACATACGGTTACAATAGTATTTATTATCATAGATATAGCAGTCACTTTACGCTGGCCTAAAAAATACATAACAATAAAAATATATGCCGAGTGATGAAATTGTGCCGCTAATAAAACAAGTAATAGAAATGGGATAAGCTTTTTGTTTTGAATAAACCTTACCGCTATCATACAAATGCTCATTGCTATAGATTGACGAACACCAGTAAGTATAAAAAGGAAATTGCCAATTGTAACATAGAAAAATAATGCTAAAATGGGTGATTTGGAGTTTTGCTTAATCAAATCAAAAATTCCTATTAGCGAAGTCAATGCGGTTATCAATAAAAATACAACTTTAGAATCTGTAAAAGTTCTAATAAATTTCACGAAAATGTAATATCCGGTGTCTTTGGGGTGTTCAGTAAAAATATTTTTCCAAGGTATGGAATCTATTGCTAAAAAATTTCTAACGTAGCCAATAGTATCGTTACCTGTTCTATCGGAACGAAGACCAACTATCAAAAAGATACCTAGACAACCGATTACAAATAACCAATTTTTAATTTTTTCATTTTTGGTTTCGTTATAAATTGCGTATAAAAGCAATTCAAAAAAGGTAAGGCCTAAATAAACAAACATAAATTAACTCTTTTCGTTGTTTTTAAATAGTAAATGATTTATTAGTATGAAGTGCTAATGTGCTATTATAGAAATTATAACATTGCAACTTGGCGATAAGTAAAAAATATAAATGATAGAATTATTGTGGACAGTTTTGCGATTTTTCGGGTTTGAGGTTGCTCAATGGAATTTAAAGCTTCAGGTAGTATTACAGGGATGGTATTTAACCAGTACATAGAAGGCCTTTCGGAAGTTCGGCTTATGAGTCTGAAGACCCATATTATTCCGCATATAATACCTGAGTTCATCGTAACTGTTTCTTTGACGGAAGCTATCCACTTGTCTTTTGTTAATATACAAAGAGTAAGAATACAAAGCAAAATAGCAAAGAAAATAAAACCGTTATCAAGGTGTTCGACACCATAGTTGTAATTTAAAAGCTCGTTTGCAATATTAAGTAATTGTTCGTAGCTTATAAACGCAGCTAAGGTAGCAATGATACTAATTAGTATATTTAGAGCATTTATTTTACGGGTTCCTAAAAAGTACATAATCAAGAAAATATATGCAGAATGATGGAATTGGGCAGCTAATAGAATAAGAAGTAAAAAGGGGATGAGTTTTCTTTCTTGTATATATCTTGTGGCGAACATACAAATACTCATAGCAATTGATTGACGAATGCCTGTCATAATAAAGTTAAAATTAGCGAGGGTAATGTAAAAGAATAAAGCTAAAATAGGAGATTTTGTATTTCGTTTAATAAGGTCAAAAATACCAAAAAGGGACAAAAAAGCTGTTATCAATAAAAATATAGTTTTAGAATCTGTTAGTGTTCTGATAAGTTTTACAAAGAAATAATAGCCGGTGTCTTTTGGATGTTCTATCGGTATATTTTTCCAACTTATGCGATTGATGAAAGAAAAGTTATTCACATAACCGATAGTGTCAACACCAGTTTCCTCTGAACGCAGACCGACAACAAGGAACAAGGAAAGGCATGCTATTATAAATAACCAATTTTTAATTTTTATATTTTTTGTTTCGTTATAAATTGCGTATAATAGCAATTCAAAAGCGGCAAGGCCTAAATATAAAAACATAAATTAACTCTTTTCAGTGATTTTTTTATAAATTTCTAAATACCTGTTGTAACAGGTATTTTTATCGAATTTCTTGTGTTTTTCCGCTATGTTAATTTCAAGAGGATTAGATTTAATAAATTTTATTTTTTCTAACAAAGCGGTGATATCGTCTTCAACCACAACAAATCCGCTGTCGTTATCAATTAACTCAGGGCTACCGCAACAATCATAGGTGATTACGGGTGTGCCACAGCATATAGCTTCCATATTAACAGTAGGAAGAGTATCAGCGTGGGTAAGGTTTACAAAAACGTCGCTCGAAGCATAAATGTCTGATAATTCCTGTCTATTGGTTATATAACCAAGCGTTAAAACATTATCGTATTTTTTATACATATCTTTTTGCGCTTCAGTACAGCCGATAATTACAATTTTAGAATCTTTGAGGTTTTCGATTATTTCCTTTACTGATTTCTCGTTTTCAGGTAAACACCACTTGTTAGCTATGCCCAAAATCAAGAAATCGTCACCGATATTGTGTGTTTTTCGAAAATCGTTTTGGTGTGGATTGAAAATATCAGTGTCAACACCGTTGTAAACGGTTTCTATATTTGTTGGGGTTAATAAAGATTTTTTGGCTTCGTTAGTAATCCAATTGCTGCAGCCTGCAAGGGTTAGGTTGGGTATTTTGTTAAGACGGTTGGTTTTGTCTTTTAAAACCTTGGCAGTGGAATCGAAAAACAGACTTGGTTGTTCGTATTTATTCAGCGGACAGTCACCGCAATAGGTTTGCCACTTTTGGCAACCAATAGCCGAATAGTGAGTGCATTTACCCGTAAAATACCAGCAGTCGTGCAGGGAGATAACGGTTGGAATATTTTCATCTGCCAAATAATCACACAGTAAATTAAGGTTTAGGTAGTTGCTGTGTAGGTTATGTAAATGCACAACGTCGGGAGCGGTTTGGCTTATGTATTTTATGAGTTTTTTTGTAGCACCTTTTGAGGCATAAGCTTGCTTACCGAAAATACGCGAATACAAGGCGTGAAGCTTCCAATCAAGCTTATTGCCGATTTTATAAGAGTTTTCGGGCGGGGCTGTGGCGGTTTGGTATGCAACAAAGGATTCATACCCCTCTTTTTGCAAGAGATTTTCGATATCCTTTGTGATGATGCCGGTACTGCTGAAACCATACACAGCATTGATTTGCAATATCTTCAAAATATTACTTCCTTATTGTTTGTTAAGTGTATCTGATAAACGGTTATATATACCGTTTTGAATAGTGTCTAAATCTCTATAGGTTTTAAGATAGTCTATGATATTTTCGCGTTTCTTATTAAAGTCTACATTACCGTTTAATAAGTCGTTTAAAATGTTTTTTGTGTCTTCGGGATTGCTGATTACTGCCGCCAAATCAAAATTTTGCAAAACTGCAATAGAGTTAACTTCAGAAGGACCGACCGCCAAAATGGGAACTCCTGATAGCATATAGTCAATGATTTTTGTCGAGAAGGACATTTTGGTTTCGAATATAGATTTATCCGAGAAACCTTCGGCGTGAAGAAGGAAATCCGCAGACTGTTGAATTTTCAAAACTTCTTCACCGCTGACAGCACCTTTTAACTCAATTGAATCGATTGATTCTAATTCACACAGCATAATTTCGGGTAGAATTGATTGGGTATAGATGTCTATAACTGCCTTTCCTTTAAAATGAGCATCAATAGTTGTGCCTAACAAGTGAAGAATGCTGTATCTGTCTTGACTAATGTTACCTGTATAAATGATTTTCAGCGGTTTGTTAGTTGATTTTTTGAGCGGGGGAATTGATGCAATCTTTTCTTGCGTTACCCCTTTGCCTATAAGGAAACAGGGAATATCAAACTTTTTAGAATATTCATCAGCCATATTCTGAGCAAAAACCTCTAAATATTCGCAAGAGTTTATCAGTTTTTTGAGTTTCTTCTGCAAATGTATACGATATCTTTTGCCTAAAAAAGATAGGTTGGGAGGGATATTGTATACGTCATCAGATATATGGCCAACTACGGGAACACCCAGTTTTTTAATTATATACTGTTGAATATTACACATACGAGGTGATGCGTATATAGGTAAATAAATAATATCAGGCTTGTGTTCGAATATAAGCTTTTTTAAAACTTTACTTCTTTTCCATCTGCCAATTCCCCAAATTAAATCGCGAATAATAAAGAATATTGTCCATCTTTTTTTAATTGCAGCTACTGAAAGTGCTTGGTTTACATCGATTTCTTTGTTTGATTTCTCGACTTCCCAACAAGGGTCATAAAGAGGATTTAAAATACTCTTTAAAACGGACTTATCAGACATTTGAACTTCTTTAAAAGTGATGTTGTTGTTAGAAAGACCGTTTTGACAGGAAATATTATAAATTTCAACATTCTTCATGCCGGCGAATAAATTTGAGAAAGTGTTGCCAAAACTATTGGAGTTATCCCAAGGTGTTCCGGATATTATTAGTATTTTCATAAAATTCCCTCTAACGACCTCTATTATTAAGGTAAAAGCCTAATGCTGTTGCCATAAACTTGAAACCGCCAAGACAGTAAAATGTTTTTGCTAATTTTACTTTTTTATTCAAAGTGTACTTTTTAATACGCCTTTTGCAAATGGTTTTTAATCTATATAAAATTTCTTTGCGTTGCGCAGTTTGTATATTAATTTTGTAACAAAGGGCAATGGCAATCAAAGTATGATACATAAGGTAACTCATCAATGCGGTTTTTAGAGTGCTGTGGAGTTGTTCAATAAGTTTAATAGCGTTTTCAATAATCCAACAATAGTCGCATAGGTGGTTATAATCGATATTAGCAGTTACGGAATTTTCTTGTTGTAATCTATATACGTAAAAATATTCATCGCAAAAAGACCATATCGGTTCAAACGAATATAAGCGAATAGACCATTCCAGATCCTCGGTTTTTAAACCCTTTTTAAAGTATATATTGTTGTCTATGATAAATTTGCGCGACAATGCCATTGAGCAAGCGGATATTGAAAGCATATCAGTCGAAATTAATGTAGGGATAACTTCTTTACTAGTTGAACCATTGTATTGTGAAAGAGTTCTCTTGGGTCCGTATATTTGTCGGTTATCCTTATTGTATAAATTTCCTTGACCAAATTGCACGATATGTACACCGCTGTTTTTTTGGATGATTTCGTATATTTTTTCAAGAACACAAGGGGTATTCCAGTAATCGTCGCTGTCGAGGAAAAACAAAAACTCACCATTGGATGCATCTATACCAACATTTCTTGCATCCGAAGCTCCGCCATTTTCTTTATGAATGACTTTTATTCTATTGTCTTTCAATGCATATTCGTCGCAAATTTTTGGGCAATTATCCGGGGAACCATCATCTACAAGAATAAGTTCAAAATTTTTATAACTTTGAGAAAGAACGCTTTCTATACATTTTGGTAAGTATAATTCGGCTTTGTAAACAGGCACTACAACACTAAACGTAATCTCCATAATTCACCTTTTGATTTTAGGATTCTCAATATCTATCCAAGAGCCTAAACGTAAATCCCATTCTTCGGGTTGGATATCGTTGCAACCACCGCCGTGGTAGAAGGTGATTTCACCAAAGTAAATTTTACCATCTAAGTTGTATAGGTCTATGCGGCAGAAGGGAAAGGGCTCGGAAAGTTTTTTGGCAATTTCTATCATTTTTTCAAAATTTTCTGGTTTTTCGATGAGACCGTCATAATTTTCGCGTGTTTCTTTGAAAGGCATCAAATTAAAATCCATATCGTAAATATTTCGAGGATAGTGGTGGTTGTAAATGTTGTTTTCGTCAATCAACCCAATATCCAAGAATAACAACTTAGGTTCGCCATCAAAACACATAAATTTATAATCTAATGGCAATTTGCCCTCTTTGTCACGAATGATTTTTTCGACAGTTATTTTGTTTTCTATGTTTTTATAATTCCATTCGCGGCTATATAAAAATGGATTTTGCTTAAGTGCGTAGTTCATACGTCTAATAATCATTTTTGTGTCGTTGTCTTTTGTGGGAGAATAAATAAAATTCTCACCCGAACCACTTGTGCACTTGATGATAACTTCTTCCTTGTATTGCTTAAAGGGAATTTCTTTCGCATTATTATATAAACCGACTTGTGGAATTAAAATTTCTTCAAAACCACAATTTTTAACATATTCTCTAACTAGATGTTTGTCTGAACAAGTTGTGAGTAAAGGGTCACGGTTATTGAGCTTTAGCCACCAAACCTTTTCATCGAAATATCTTGGATTTTCGAGGTCTAAACTCTTGCCGGTATATAGCTTATAAAACCATTGGGCATATTTTTTGTCGGGCAAAATAAGTAAAAGGCGGGCTACTGTTTTGCGGGCGAATTGAAAAATCATACTTCCGAAATTACTTTTATCTGCCCAATTTCGTAAAAAAACTTTAATTTTGAAAATCATCACAAATTCTCCTTATACCACTCTATGGCAAGCTTAATTCCGTCGGCGAAGCTATAGTCTGGGTCGTAACCCAAAAGCTTTTTCGCTTTGCTGATATCTGCGTTAGAATGTTTAATATCGCCTTTACGGTCGGGGCCAAAGTTTGGCTCTATATCGACATTGAGAGCTTTTGTAAGTCCGTAGTAAATATCAATTAAATATTCACGACCACCGTATGCTATGTTATATGCTTGTCCTGCCGCTTCGTGCGAAGCCAAGCAGGCTTTTAAGTTTGCCTCAATAACGTTATCAATATAAGTGAAATCGCGGCTTTGCTTACCGTCACCGTTGATGGTTGGTGTTTCACCGTTTATTAACATTTTAATAAATTTTGGAATAACGGCAGCGTAAGCACCGTCAGGTGTTTGGCGGCGACCGAAAACATTAAAATAACGCATGCCGTATGTATCAAGACCGTAGTGCATAGTGTATTGCTTTGCCCATTCTTCATCGCAACGTTTAGTTAATGCGTAAGGAGATAAGAGATTGCCTTCTCTACCTTCGGTTTTGGGGAGATTTGGCTCGTCGCCATATACACTTGAGCTTGAAGCATATACAAATTTTTTGACGCCGCAAATTCTTGCGGCTTCAAGCATATTAAGTGTGCCTGTAATATTATTTATATTATAAAACAAAGGCATTTCAATACTGCGGGGCACACTTCCCCAAGCGGCTTGGTTGAGCACAAAATCTACACCTTCACACGCTTTAATACAAGTATCTAAATCTTTGATATCTCCCTTTATAAATTCATATTTGGGGTTGCTAAGGAACATATCAACGTTTTCTTGTTTGCCTGTTGAAAGGTCATCAAGACAACGCACCTTATAGCCCATATCGAGTATGGCTTCGCACAGATTGGAGCCGATAAAGCCCGCACCACCTGTTACTAAAAACAATGAATTTTCGGGGAATTTTAAATGTCTATAACCCATAATTTATAATCTCCAATAGTTGTATCCGGCATTTTCATATTCCTTGCGGCAAAGAAGACCTTTAATATCGGCAAGTACTTTTTTATTGTTGTCAGCGGATTTAAACATTTTGTCAAAATCTTTTTGTGTAAGGGTTTTAAATTCATCATGTGCAACGGCAAGGATTACCGCATCACAGTCCGAAATAGTATTCATATCAACAAATTCCATACCGTATAGCCATTTTGCTTCTTCGGCATCGGCTGCAGGGTCAGCAACGGTAGCAGTAATACCATATTCTTTGAGTTCGTTATAAATATCGATAATTCTTGTGTTACGGGTATCGGGACAGTTTTCTTTAAAAGTGAAACCTAAAATAGCAACTTTTGCTTGTTTGATAGCAACATCGGCTTTAATAAGGTTTTTTACAACACTTTCAGCGACATATTTACCCATATCATCATTTATTCTTCGTCCTGAAAGGATTATTTGACTATGATAACCAAGTTGTTCTGCTTTGTATGTAAGGTAGTAAGGATCTACGCCGATACAGTGACCGCCAACAAGACCTGGGAAGAACTTCAAAAAGTTCCATTTGGTGCCGGCGGCTTTGAGTACTGACTGTGTATCAATTCCCATTTTATTAAAGATAATTGAAAGTTCGTTCATAAAAGCGATATTTATATCACGTTGACTGTTTTCAATTACTTTTGCAGCTTCAGCAACTTTGATGCTTTCGGCACGGTGAACACCTGCTTCAACCACAAGCTCATAAACCTTTGCGATTTCTTCGAGCGATTCTTCATCCATACCGCTTACGATTTTAACGATGGTTTCAAGGCGGTGAACTTTGTCGCCGGGGTTAATACGCTCGGGAGAGTAGCCAACCTTGAAGTCAATACCGCATTTAAGACCTGATTCTTTTTCGAGAATAGGTATGCAAATATCTTCGGTAACTCCGGGATATACGGTAGATTCATATACTACAATGCTACCTTTTGTAAGGTTGCGACCAACAATAGTTGAAGCACCCTCAACGGGGGTGAGGTCGGGAGTGTGGTCATCGTTTACAGGAGTGGGAACTGCAACTATGTGGAATTTGGCTTCTTTGAGTTTTGATTCGTCGGCAGTAAATTCTACAGTTGTATTTTTTATAACTTCGTCGCCCACTTCATTTGTGGGATCAATGCCTGATTTGTAAAGTTCGATCTTCTTGGCATTAAGGTCAAAACCGACAACGTTGACCTTTTTGGCAAAGGCAACTGCTATGGGCATGCCAACATAGCCAAGCCCTACAAGAGATATTTTTTCTTCTTTGTTTACTATTTTTTGATAAAGTGACATATTTTTGCCTCCGATTCTATATGAGTTCGTAATATTTATCTATTACTATTTGTCTGTCAAATTCGCTTTCCGCTTTTTGTCTTGCCGCCTTGCCTAAATCAGACTTTTTTTGATGTGAAAGGGTTGTGAAATATTTGATTTTTTCATATAAGTCATCAGTATTTTTTACTTCAAAATAAAAACCACTTTTACCGTCAGTTACACCTTCTGCACAACCAGGAATATTTGATACGATAGATGGCCGACCTGTTGCTGAAGCTTCAAGGATAACGTTACTCATGCCTTCGTGGTGCGACGGGTGGATTAAACAGTCGCATTCTACTAGTAGCTTGTATACCTCTTCGTGAGAAACACCGTTATAGAAAATAACGTTTTTATTATTGTTAAAGCTCTCTATTTTGGTTTTATATTCCTCATCCTCATACCAGCCCACAATGTGAAATTCGGCATTAAGGGTTTCGTTTGTAGCACGGTTAATTGCTTTGAATAATTCATCATATCCTTTATCTTTTCTGATCCGAGCAACTGTAATAAATTTCACAGTATCGTTGTAGGGCATATCTTGGTAGGCATTAGATTTCAGATTAACACCTGATCCTGGAAGTAACCCAAAGTTTTTTTTGATTATTTTTTTAGACTTAAAAAATTCTAAGTTGCTGTTGTTTTGGAAAAATACCATTTTGGCTTTCTTGTATGCTATTTTTTGTAGAACAAGCATTATCTTTGCAATAATATTTTGTTTTTCAAAATTAGAACCGAGTCCTGTAATATTAGCAACATAAGGGGTTTTTGAAAATCTACAAGCTAAACCACCGTAAATGTTAGGCTTTGCAGTATATGTGAAGACAATATCCGGCTTAATATCTTTAATTATCTTACATATTGTAAAGGTGGTTTTAAGGTCTTCAATAGGGTTGGTACCAAAACGATTTATATTTAATGGAATTATGTTGACACCAAGAGATATAAACACATCGTTTCGTTTATCGTTTGGTAGAGCAATAAAAACCTTTTGTTTATGAGAAATTAAGTATTCGATAAGCTCGAGTCTAAAATTATATACTGTTGTAAAATCATTTGCGATAATTAGAATTTTTTTGTTCATTTTCATCCCTATAAAGTTTGTAACATTTTTTCTACTATACCTTTAGCGTCGATTCCAAATTCGCTACGTAAGTATTTTTGACTGCCTACTTTTGAAGAGTAAGTGTCTTCAAGTCCTATTTTCAAAAGTTTTGCTTTTTTAGGACTTTCTGATATAACTTCTGCGACTGCGCTACCAAAACCTCCCACTATATTGTGTTCTTCAACGGTTGCAATAAGGTCGAATTTTTCTGCACAGTTAAGAATTACGTCGCGGTCGATTGGTTTTACAGTTGGGAAAGTATAAACCGCAGGGTCGATGCCTTTTTCTTTTAAAAGTGAAACCGCTTCTTCAATTTCTTCAAAAATAGCGCCTGTTGAGAAAATAGCAACCCTTTTTCCGTCTTTTACTTTAATGGCTTTGCCTATTTGAAAATCATCAAGTTTTTCATGAATGCGTTTTTCTCCACCACGGCCTAAACGTAAGTAGCAAGTGCCATTATATTCGGTGATGGCTTTTGTTGCGGCTTCGGCCTCGGTTAAGTCGCCAGGGGCTAAAACCACCATATTAGGCAATGCGCGCATAATAGCAATATCTTCGGTGGCGTGATGGCTCATACCGAGTGAACCGTAAACAAATCCACCACCAACGCAAACGATTTTTACATTTGCATTAGGATAACAACAATCATTTCTTATTTGTTCAAGGCAACGAAGCGTTGGGAAGTTGCCGATAGAATATGTGAACACAGTCTTACCTTCCAATGCCATACCGGCAGCGAGAGCGGTCATATTTTGCTCGGCAATACCGGCATTGGTGAATTGATTAGGAACGGTTTCCCAATATGGTTTCAAAACGCCAAATCCCAAATCTCCTGTTACGAGTTCGATGTTTTTGTTATTCTTTGCAAGGTTAATTAAAGTGCGTACAAAGGTATCTCTCATTTTAATTTTCCTCCTTGCATTTTTCTACATCGGCAAGAGAATTAACTCTTCTTGGAATTTCTATAAATGATGGATTCCAAGTTTCTGTCATAGTGTGGTCTTTGCCGTCAAGTTCGGTATTAAGATTTGGGTTTTTTATACCGTTTGGAGTGTAAACATCTTCTACATCTTCGGGTTTATTTTTATGTAATTCTGTGACAGCAGTATCGTATTCCCATCCTTCGTGGGGGAAACGGTAGTGCCACAAAATATCCATTTCCATAAAGGAAATGCCTTTGCCTTTAATGGTGTTGGCAATAATAACTGTTGGTTTTTGGGTTTGTGCAATAGCATTTTCAAAAGCGTTGTTTAATTGAATATGGTCGTTGCCATCAATTTCAATTACATTCCAACCAAACGCTTTCCATTTTGAAGCAAAATCTTCGATTTCCAATGTGTTTTCATTATAGTCAAGACTTTGCATACGGTTATGGTCTATTATTGCTATTAAATTATTGAGTCGGAAATGGTTTGCAAAAAGAGCGGCTTCCCATACCGAACCTTCATTACATTCACCGTCGCCTAAAACAACATAGCAACGGCAGTCTTTATTGTCCTTTTTGAGAGCATGAGCCATACCCGCACCAACAGAAAGACCGTGACCTAGTGAACCTGTTGACAAATCAACACCGGGAACATAATGTGAAACATGACCCGAAAGCCGACTGGCATTTTGGTAATGTGTTTTGAGTTCATCTACATCGAAAAAGCCACTCTCTGCCAAGGCGGCATAAATTGAAGCTCCGGCATGACCTTTACTTAAAATAAATCTATCTCTATCTTCCCATTTGGGATTTTTAGGGTCAAATTTTAAAACATCTGCATAAAGTACGGCGATAATATCCGCAACAGATAAAATAGCGCCTATATGACTGCCGCCTGATAAGTGAGTCATTTCAATACCATGACGGCGAATTTTCCAAGCAAGTTGTTTACTGTTCAATGTGAACACCTCTGTTTATCGTATTCCTAAAATTAGATCAAAAAAGTGGCAATTAATTATTTTGCAACGTTTGTAGATTGTAATTAATACAAGCGGACAACAAATGCCCATAACAAACATAATGGGAGCGGTAATTTGCCAACCGAATTGTAATTTTTCTAAAACTACAAGGGCAAAAGATTGAAACGGCCAAGAATATATGTAGATAGAAAAAATGTTTTTACTAAAGCAAGTAAAAAACTTTTCAAATTTATTTTTCAAGATGTTTGATATAATCAACAATGCGAAAAGCATTAACAGGGAAATTATAAATTTTGCAAAAGGTTTTTGATAGTAAAATGAGTAAATGATAATAGATACCGAAAAAGCAATAATTCCTAACAAATATAAAATTATGCGAGATATAGTATTTCTATTTTTAAACATAAAGGATAAAAGCATACCTAACGGGACGTAAAAAGCGAAATTAAAAATATCTTTCAAACCGAACCAGTTGGTATTTGTTGGAGGAAAGAATAAAATCAGTAAAAACAAACCACAAAAAGCAATTAAAACGCAAGAAATAAGTTTAGGTTTAATTTTGCAAAATGTTTTTCTTAATGCGCCAAACATAATATAACAAACAAATAAAACCGGCAGATACCAAAAATGTCCCCAAGTATTATTTCTTGGATTAAAGAAAGTTTGAAAAATAAATTTTAGATTTAGAAAACTAAAATTCCCATAATCTAAATATGCTTTAGGTACCATAGTGACTGCGGTGATAAAAAAATACGGAACTAATAATTTGACGGCTTTGTCTTTTATAAATATAACAAAGTTCTTGTTTTCAATACTACTGGAGTTATATAATAAAATTCCACTTATTAGGAAAAAAAGAGGCATATGGAAAGTATATATAAAAACTATGCAGTGATAGAAAAACGTCCCTTCAAAAACAGTCCAATTACTTGTATGAGAATGGCCTAAAATTACTAATATGGTCCCTATCGTATAAAGAATATCAATTTCCTTTAGCCGAGAATTTTTGACTATCATAAAGAAACCTCATTTAAAATTTCTATTTCTTTTTTTGTTAAAGACCAGTCAAGCGCTTCCAAATTTGAAAGCATTTGGTTTTTATTCTTGACACCTGCGATAACAACGGAATCTTGTATGTTATCCAAAATAAATCTTATGGCGGTGGAAGCAACGGTTTTACCATGATTTTGAGCAATTACTTTAAGTTGTTCCACAATTTCGAGATTCTTCTTAAGTTTTTCGCCATGGAAGTTTACGTAAATTTCACGGCTTCTTCTGTCACTTGAGTCGAATTTAGTGTTTATATCATATTTTCCTGTTAATATACCTTGTCCTAAACTGCCCCAAGTGAGAGGAGTGGCATTAAGTTTGTTTGATACATACTGTATATCGTTTTCAAATTTTCTACAAGCAAGTGAATATTCATTTTGAAAATTAACAAAAAGATTTTTATAAGGTAAGAGTTCGCTCAATTTTTCCCCTTGAATGTTGCTTAATCCAAAGTAACGAATCTTTCCTTCTTTTTGTAGAGTTTTAAGTCCGTTTACTACTTCTTCAATAGGAGTGTCATCGCGATAGTGTATTACATAGATATCGATATAATCGGTATTAAGACGGGTTAAACTTTTTTCTAACGCTTCACGCATATATTGCGGAGAATTATCATAAACGGTTTTACCGTCGATTATTCTAACACCGAATTTTGATTGAATAACAATGTTATTTCGGCGGTTTTTTAAACCTTTTGCTAAAGTTAGTTCAGATTGACCTAAACCATAAGTGTCGGCTGTGTCGAAAAAGTTAACACCGTTACCGATTGCGGTATCAATGGCATCTAAAAAATTATTTTCATTGGTTTCTCCCCAGCCGTATCCGCCCATTGGACAACCTCCCATGCAAAAACGGGAAACGGAAAGGTCGGAGTTTTTTAAAGTTATGTATTCCATATTTATTTCCTTTTAAAAATAACATTTAAAGCTTTTTTGAGTACATGTAAAATAGTCAATACAAAGAGTTTGACATCGGTTTTGAAAGAAATTTTATTTACATATTTGAGACGAAGTTGATTTTTCTTTTCCAAAACATATTTTTCGTAAATTTCATCAGCGTTATCAGAACCTACCAATTCATCAAGATTTATAAATTCAATAGAACTAAAATCGGTTATTCCGGGACGAACGTTGAGTATGTATTTTTGGAGGGGGGTGTATTGATTTGTGTATTGAGTAAGTTCAGGTCTGGGACCGATAAAACTCATAGAACCGTTAATGATGTTTATTAACTGTGCTATCTCATCTAATTTTGTTTTTCTTAAAAAGTTGCCCACTTTAGTTATTCTTGAATCGTTGAGTGCGGTTGTTCCGCCACCGATTTTATCAGCATCTTTTACCATAGTGCGAAACTTGTTGATTTTAAATGTTTTGTCTTTATATCCGCCACGTTCGGCACGATAAAAAATGGGAAAACCGGTTTCAATAACTATACAAGCGGAAATAATTAAATAAATTGGCAATAAAATTATGAATAAAATCAATGCCAATGAAAAATCAATAATTCTTTTTGTGTATAAATTATAAAAACCGGAACATTTTTTTTCTAAAGTTTTAGGATCGAATTCTAAAGGTTCGGTTACAGTAAAGTTAATTGTATTGATGTTGGGCTTTGTATCATCGATAACCGTGTTTGGCACTTTATATCACCATCAAATCTAAAAATAGTAAATACATATATATAATAACATAATATACATTATAAGTCAAATAAAATAACAGAGGTGAAATTTGGTCATAAACACAAAAAACCCCTCGTTTTTGGAAACAAGGGGTTTGGGGTTAAATTTGGGCTAAAAGAGCACCGATATGAACAGGGTTTTCGTTTGCGTTTTTGAGTGTTACGGTGTGGCTTTCGTTTGACAATCCGGCTTTTAAGAAATATGCTTCGGTGTGGGGGTAGCGTTGGAAGCCCATTTTTTCGTCGTTGATTTCAAATTTGTGCCATTCACCGCTGTCTATCTGGAATTCGAGATTTACATCAATTTTTCTTTGCATACCAAGTAAAATGCCCAATATACTGCCGTTGAACTTGGTTGTTAGGGTGGCATTTTGTCCTAATTTTATGTAATTATCGGTGAGCGGATGGTTGTATTTTTCGTCAAAGTTTGTGCCGTATAGGTCAACGCACATAGGAGAATTTGAAAGTTCAAACTCACCTTCAATTTTCATATCGTTTGCGGTTAGCATTTTTGGGGTGTAAAGTTCTTGTGACAAAACTGCGGGGTGATTTTGAGCACGGTTTATAAGTGCGCCACCGTTATCTGTGAGAAGCGGTTCTAAAACTTTGACAATTTCATCAAGATATACCTTGTAACCCAAAGCGCTTGGATGCAGATTATCAACTGAATATTTAAGCGTTTTAGTTTCGGCACGTTCGGTAGGGGCGCTTTCGGAGTCGGTGTTTTTTAGGCGTTGAAGTGCAATACCAACGTCAATGAAAGGCAAGCCGTAATGGTCGGCAATGTTTTTGTGCACCTGTTTTTTTGGTAAATTTGTAACATCCATTGTGTTTGTTGCAACAATCACAATATCAGCAAACGGATTGATTTTTCTAATGTTTATAACAAGTGACTCAACTTCTGATTGTACAATATCGGCAGAGTGTTCGCCATATACCCAGTCGTTTGAAGTGAACTCAATGAAAACAAGGTCGGGGATATCGTGACCGTTGTTGTTCATAAGCGTTTTTTCAAGGCGGTAAAGACCTAATTGCGAGTGCGTATCCGAAACACCGGCATTGACAGTTTGAATGTCGGCTTTGGGGAATTTTTGGCGGAACCAAGCGGTAGTGCGGTTAACGTAAGAGTTGGCTATGGTGCCTTCTTCGCCTTCTATGCGTTCGCCGTTTCGAAGGATGATTTTACACGAACCGCCAAGGGTTATAGAACCGCCAAGATAACCGATTGTGAGTTTGTTTTTTTGAGTTAAAAGTTTGTATGTGTTTTGTAATGGAGAGTTCATTTTTTACACCGTCTTTCTTTTTGTAAAAACTCCTTAATTGAATTATACTCGCATTTGCCAAATTTTTCAATAGTAATATAGTGCTATATTTTGGTAAATTTGTGGCTTTTTTAAGGTTTAGAATATAATACAAGCACCCGCTCATATTCTTTAATACGAAAGGGTGCTTTTTATGAAATATTTTGTTATTACAAAAAAACAATTAATGTATGTACTTGTGTTTGCATTGACTGCGATAGTTGGGTTGGTTTGTTCAGTTAATATTTTTGCCACCAACGACCGATTGTTGCCGATTTACTGTGTTGAAACTGATAAAAAACAGGTTGCAATTTCGTTTGATGCGGCATGGGGAAATGACGACACACAGCAACTTATAGATATTCTTGGTGAATATGACGTGCCGGCGACGTTTTTTGTTGTTGGGGCTTGGGTTGATAAGTATCCCGAATCGGTGAAAGCGCTCTCAGATGCGGGACATCAAATACAAAATCACTCTAATACTCACCCGCATATGCCACAACTTTCACGTGCGCAAATGAAGGATGAAATCACCTGTTGTAACGAGAAAATTAAGCAAATAACTGGGGTGGAGCCAACGCTTTTGCGACCGCCTTATGGTGACTATGATAACGCACTTATTGAAACAATGAACGAACTAAAAATGGCAACAATTCAGTGGGACGTTG
>SVOX01000092.1 GCA_015066165.1 Oscillospiraceae bacterium
TATATATTCTTCCTATATATTCCCCTAAAAATCCCAGCATAAGCATTATAATTCCGCCAATGAACATTATTGCCGCCATTATAGAACTATAACCTATTGGGGTATTTATATTAATAAATTTATTTACCACAATATAAATCGTGTAAATAAAACCCAAACTTGCAAAAAACAATCCTAAATATGTTGAAATTCTAAGTGGTATAACCGAAAAAGAAGTAAAACCGTTAAACCACAACGTCAACAACTTTTTCAAAGTATAACCCGAAGCGCCTTCTTCACGTTCTCTGTGTTGAACTAATACGTTAGTAATATTTTTTGTGGTTCTAAGCAATAATCCCGACATATAAGGATAAGAATTATCGTAACGTAAAATTTCTTTTGCTACATATTTTTTACAAGCAAAATAACTCATTATTTTTAAATTTTTAGGTTTGCCCAACAATATTCTTGCCATCAAATCATTTGCAAAACTACCTAAATTTCTAAATAATGAGTGTTTCTTTTCTGCATATTCTGCAAACACAACATCTGTTTTTTCATCCAATGCATCAATCAATTTAAACATTTGATCCGCAGGGGTTTGTCCGTCATCATCTAAACAAACAATAATATCCCCTGTGACATAATGAAAACCCGCTAATAACGCAGAGTGTTGCCCGAAATTTTTTGCAAGGTCTAACCCTTTTATATTTTTATCTTCTTGTGCTAATTTTGTTATAATAGAATAAACATCATCAGGAGAATGGTCATTTACCAAAATAATTTCATAATCATACTCGTCTTCACGCAAAGACACCGTTGATTTAATTTCTTCAACAACATTTGCTATAGTTTTTTCAGAGCCATAGCAAGGTATAACGAAAGAAAGTTTAGTTTTCATTTAAAACACCATTTTCCTTTATTTCACATCTGATTTAAGGATGCCCATATATACCATATCTTCACCCTTGCCATCAAACATAACATCTTCTCTAAAAATGCCTTCTTCTATAAAACCGGCATTTTTATAAGCTTTAATAGCACCAATATTTCTTTTAAATACTCTTAAAAAGATTCGGTTTAAGCCAAGTTCATTAAAACCGTAGTCCAAAATAAGCGAAGTTGCTTTTGTGCCAATACCAAGACCTCTGCAATCATCTTCACCAATAAATATTCCAAACTCGGCTTTTTGGTTCACTTTGTCAATATCTCTTAAATAAACCGAACCAACATCTTTAGACAAAACGTCTGAATATATTATAAACTGAACCACATCGCCTGTAAGTATGCGGTTATTATACCAATTTAAATGGGTTTCCTTTGTAAAAACATCTCTATAGATAAAATTGTTTCTAACACTGGGATTATTACGCCATTTAATAATATTTTCAGTATCTTCTAAAGTAATAGGTCTGATTTTTACATTGCCTTTTTTCACAACACATTAACCTCTTTTAAAGTTGATTTTCATAAAATTTGTAAATACACTTACAAACATGGTCAACTTCATCGTTCTTTAAACCATAATACAACGGCAGTCTCAAAAGTCTTTCACTTTCAGCTGTTGTGTATTTATCTTCTCCATGGAATCTACTAAATTTAATACCTGCTTCAGACGAATGTAACGGTACGTAGTGGAAAACACTAAGCACTCCATTTTGTTTTAAATAATCTATCAATTCAGTTCGCTCATTAATATCCTTTGCTTTGATATAGAACATATGTGCATTATGTGTGCAATTTTCAGGAATAAACGGAAGAGTTATAACACCTTTTTCTTGTAATTCTTTCAAATTATCATAATATCTATTCCAAATTGCAATACGAGCATTATTAATAATTGTTGGGTCTTCTATTTGAGCGCACAAAAAAGCTGCATTCATATCACTTGGCAAGTATGATGAACCAACATCTACCCACGAATATTTATCAACTTGTCCTCTTAAGAAACGGTTTCTATTGGTACCCTTTTCTCTAATAATTTCTGACTTTTCAATACAGTCTTCACGATTTACTAAAACTGCACCGCCCTCACCCATACTGTAGTTTTTAGTTTCATGGAATGAGAAGCAACCAAAATCACCAATAGTACCCAAAGCTTTACCTTTATAAAATCCCATAACGCCTTGTGCAGCATCTTCAACAACTATTAAATTGTATTTTTTTGCAATTCTGCATATTTCATCCATTTCACAGCCAACACCGGCATAATGCACCGGAACGATTGCTTTAGTTTTATCAGTTATTGCATCTTCAATTAGTTTTTCATCAATATTCATTGTGTCAGGACGAATATCTACAAAAACGATTTTTGCACCTCTTAACACAAATGCATTTGCTGTGGAAACAAAGGTGTACGAAGGCATAATAACCTCATCACCCGGTTTTATATCCGACAAAATGGCTGCCATTTCTAAAGCATGAGTGCCCGAAGTAGCCAACAATGCCTTTTTACAATTAGTCATTTTTTCAATTAATTCATGACATTTTTTTGTAAATTCACCATCACCACATATTTTATTGTTAGCGATCGATTTTTCAATATTTTTTAATTCTTTTCCAATAAAAGGTGGAACATTAAACGGTATCATAATTGCACTTCCTTAACATTTTAAGGGAAAATTACCCCTTATAAATATATTCAATTTATTATAGCATGCAACTTATTAAATGTCAATACTGTCAGTAGTGAGCTTTTTTCCATTTTATTAGTTACTTTCTCAAATTCTGATATTTTAAAACCCCATCGTATGATGGGGTTTTTATCATTTCAAAACTTTTTTCAGGAACTGGCCTGTGTATGATTTTTCACACTCGGCAACCTTTTCGGGAGTACCGCTACAAACTACCGTACCACCCTTATCGCCACCTTCGGGGCCAAGGTCAATAATATGGTCCGCAGTTTTTATTACGTCAAGATTATGCTCAATTACAAGTACAGTATTACCTGCATCAACAAATCTTTGCAAAACTTCTATAAGTTTGTGAACGTCGGCTGTGTGTAGTCCCGTTGTGGGCTCATCTAGTATATAAATGGTCTTGCCCGTGCTACGTTTTGAAAGTTCGGTAGCAAGTTTTACACGTTGTGCCTCACCGCCTGAAAGGGTTGTGGCAGGTTGACCTATTTTAATATATCCAAGACCTACATCATAAAGCGTTTTTAATTTGCGGTGAATTTTAGGAATACTTTCAAAGAAATACATTCCTTCTTCAACCGTCATTTCAAGCACGTCATAAATGCTTTTTCCCTTATATTTAACACTTAACGTTTCACGGTTGTAACGGCTGCCGCCACAAACTTCACAAGGTACGTAAATATCGGGTAAAAAGTGCATTTCTATCTTTAAAATACCGTCACCTTGACACGCTTCACAACGTCCGCCCTTTACGTTAAATGAAAATCTACCTGCATTATATCCGTGCATTTTAGCATCCTTGGTAGAAGCAAAAAGTTCACGTATATCGCCAAAAACACCTGTATATGTGGCGGGGTTTGAACGTGGCGTTCTGCCAATAGGCGCTTGGTCAATATTTATAACCTTATCAAGATTTTCTATTCCCTCTATCGACTTGTATTTACCCGCAAAGGTTTTCGCATGGTTAAGTTTATTTGCCAAAACGTTGTACAAAATATCATTTACAAAAGAAGATTTACCGCTACCCGAAACACCTGTAACACAAGTAAACGTTCCAAGCGGAATTTTTACATTGATATTTTTAAGGTTATTTTCGGCGGCACCTTTAACCGTAAGCGAATTACCGTTTCCTTTTCGGCGCTTTTCAGGAATAGGAATTTGGCGCCTACCGTAAAGATAATCAGAAGTAATTGACTCATTACACGCTTCTAAATCTTCAAGTTTACCCGAAAAAACAACCTTACCGCCGTGAATACCCGCACCGGGACCAATATCTAAAATATAATCTGCCGAACGCATTGTATCTTCATCGTGCTCAACAACAATTACCGTATTTCCAAGGTCACGAAGTCGCTTAAGTGTGGTAATAAGGCGGTCGTTATCACGTTGATGAAGACCTATACTTGGCTCATCAAGAATATATAACACACCCATAAGCGAAGAACCGATTTGAGTAGCCAAGCGAATACGCTGACTCTCACCGCCAGAAAGTGTACCCGAAGAACGTGAAAGATTAAGATAATCAAGCCCCACACTTTGCAAAAAAGTGAGTCGCTCAATAATTTCTTTTAAAATTGGCTTTGCAATCATACTGTCACGCTCGCCAAATTCAAGTCCTTTAATAAACTCAAGTTCAGCACTAACCGACATATCACAAAATTCAACAATGTTCTTACCGCCAACTGTCACCGCCAAAAACTCAGGTTTTAAGCGTTTTCCGCTACATTCGGGACAAGGTGACTCGGTCATATAACTTTCAATTTCATTACGGGCATAGTCGCTTGTGGTGTTTTTATAACGGCGTTCAAGATTATTTATAACACCCTCGAATTCGGCATAGTAAGTTCCGCCGCCATAATCAGAATTACGTACGAGTTTGATTTTTTCACCGTTGGTGCCGTACAAAACCGCTTGCTTACCTTCTTGCGGAATATCTTTAAAAGGCAAATTAATATCAAAGCCGTAATGTTCGGCAACGCCACGGTAATACATTTCGGCAATGGTTGAAGCATCGGGGTTAAACCAACTGTTAACCCCCCAACCTGAAGCCCTTATTGCACCGTCAAGCAAAGATTTCTCCTCATCATTTATAACAAGACGCGGGTTAACTTTCATAAAAACGCCAAGACCCGTACAATGTTCACAAGCACCGAACGGGCTGTTAAATGAAAACATTGTAGGGGTGAGTTCAGGTATGCTGATACCGTGTTCGTCACAAGCATAGGTTTGAGAAAATTGCATCTCTTCCCCGTCAATTACGTCAACCGCAATAAGACCACCCGAAAGTCCCACAGCAGTTTCTATACTATCAGTAAGACGTGATACAATATCCGGCTTAATAACAAGACGGTCAACTATTACTTCAATCCAGTGTTTTTTATTTTTTTCTAACTTTATTTCTTCGGCCAAATCGTAAATATTGCCATCTATTCTGGCCCTTACGTAACCTTGTTTTTTAATGTTTTCAAGTTCTTTTTTATATTCGCCTTTTCTACCCTTTACAATGGGTGAAAGTATTTGAATTTTACTGCCTTCGGTAAGTTTCATAACCGCATCTACAATTTGGTCGGTAGTTTGTTGACTTATTTCCTTGCCGCAAATGGGACAGTGCGGAATACCAACACGTGCATATAAAAGACGTAAATAGTCATAAATTTCGGTTACGGTGCCAACCGTTGAACGTGGGTTTTTAGAGGTGGTTTTTTGGTCAATGGAAATTGCGGGAGAAAGCCCTTCAATAACTTCAACGTTTGGTTTTTCCATTTGCCCTAAAAACTGACGTGCATAACTTGAAAGCGATTCAACGTATCTTCTTTGCCCTTCGGCATAAATAGTATCAAACGCCAACGAAGACTTACCGCTACCCGAAAGACCTGTGAAAACAACAAGTTTATCACGTGGTATTTCTACGTCAATATTCTTTAAATTGTGCTCATTGGCACCTTTTATAATGATTTTTTCGTTAGCCAAACTAACCCTTCCTTAACTTATTAATCTTATCTCGCAAAGTTGCGGCATACTCAAATTCAAGTATCTTTGCCGCTTGTTTCATTTCAGCCGTTAAGCGCTTAATTTCGGCTTCACGCTCGGCTTTTGACATTTTAGAAACCGATTTTTCCTTAACCTTTGTACCAATTTCCAAAATTTCGTGAACACCTTTTTGTATGGTTTTTGGAACTATACCGTTATCGGCGTTGTATTTCATTTGAATAGCACGTCGGCGCTCGGTTTCACGAATAGCGTTTTCCATTGAACGAGTAACACTATCGGCATACATAATAACCTTTCCCTCGGCGTTACGTGCCGCACGTCCTATTGTTTGAACAAGCGAAGTCTCACTCCTGAGAAAACCTTCTTTATCGGCATCAAGTATTGCAACAAGCGACACTTCGGGGATATCAAGTCCTTCACGCAAAAGGTTTATACCAACCAAAACATCAAACTCACCAAGACGTAAATCACGTATAATTTCCATACGTTCAATAGTGTCAATATCGTAATGCATATAACGCACTTTAATTTCAAGGTCGGTTAAATATTCGGTAAGGTCTTCTGCCATTTTTTTAGTAAGTGTGGTTATAAGCACACGCTCACCTTTTTCGACTCTTGTATTAATCTCGCTCACCAAATCGTCAATTTGACCGTCGCTTGGTCTTACCGAAATTTCGGGATCTAAAAGACCTGTCGGTCTTATTACC
>SVOX01000093.1 GCA_015066165.1 Oscillospiraceae bacterium
CCATACGATAAACCTTTACGTTTGAATAGATACTGTCCATTACCGAAATGAAACGTTCTACGTTTTCGGGACGTTTAGGACGGATTGTTTGTTCAAGCATAAGTGGAATTGCTTCGGGAACGGATATTTCGTGAATGAAATTTGTTTCTGAGCGTTCCAGGAAACATATTCCGCCAAGCGGTACGCACAAATTAAGGTTAAGTGCTGTTTTTCCGCTCCAGGGTGTGCCGTAGACCATAACACCGTCATCCTGAGCTCTTATTGCAGGCTTATCGTCATTTATTATCTGTGCATCGGGAAAGGCTTTTAGCCAAAGTCCGGTATGAGTGGATTTACCCGTTCCGCTTAAAGCGGTAAATGCAACGCCTGTGTTGTTCACTTCAATAAGAGAAGCGTGAAGAAACATAGCGTTATTTAACGGTAACCAAGCCAAAAGTTTATCATAAAAAGCAGTGACTTCAAGTTGAAGCGGGCCGGCATTATAATTAACGTTTTCACGAATTTTTTGAATATCTTGCTCGTTTATAGAAAACTCTACTTCAGCCGGAGCGGTGGTTTTATAATCCTGCAAAAATTTTTGAAAATTTTCACTGGGGTTCTTGAACGCTATATTGTAATCGGCAATAGAACAAAGCACTTTTCACCACTCCTTTCGTTGTTTATATGATACTATAATTTATGTTTTAAGTCAATGTTGAACTTGCAAAAAAACTCTCGTGTTGCCACGAGAGTTTTTATCTTATCGCCAAGGAGTCCATCCGTCCATCGATTCTTTATTAGGGTCAGAGTTCGTATCTTCACCGGAAGATGTGTTATCCGAACTTGTATCACCCGAAGAATTATCTGAACTTGTGTTTGAACTATCACTCGAGTCCGTATCGGAAGAAGTGGTAGGGTTAGATGAACTTGATTCAGTTTTTTCACTTTCGGTTGTGGTGCTTGAAGTGTTGTCGTCTTCATCATTTTGAGTTTTCTTTTCAACCAAAATGTAAACACCAAGTTGATTAACCTTAACTGTGGCGGTTTTACCGTCTTTACTGATGGTGCAGTCAATTTCTTGAACACCTTTATCAAGTAAGCAATATACCGCAACGTTTTTGCTGTCAAAATCTTTTGGAATTGTAAAGGTTATTTTAAGTGTTGATCTTGGAGCAACCGATTTACCGTCTTTTTTTGCGGATAAATTGTAAGCTGCAAAATCATCTGCAATGCCTTTTAAGTAGTGACGTGAACGGTAATAAGCTTTATTCAAAGCGCCAAGCTTATTAATTTTAACTTTAGTTCCTTCTTCAAATGAACCGTATTCACCCAAAACTTTTACGTTTTTGGCTTTTGCCAAAGTTTCAAGTTTTTCAACAGAGTTTTCAGAAGAACTGGGTTCATCTTCGTCTGGGTCTTCACTTGGCAATACGGCTTGAGCACCGCCGTTATCTTCATCATCCGGAAGAATACCAACGTCATCACCTTGACCGCCGTTATTTGGTTCAACAGTACCTGCTTGTATAGATGAAGAACCGTTAGGTTCGGTGTCTTCAAACAAATATGTTGGGAATGTTGCAATAACAGCAACCGCCAAAAGTGCCAGAACTAAAGTTAAAGAAACAATAACAATAGTTTTTTTATTCATAAAATCAACCTTATTAGTTGCCACCAATACCGGGCAATACGCCGCCGCCTTCGCCTTCGCCTTCTTCGGGAAGTTCTACACTATCGGCACCTGAAGTATCGTTGCAAAGGAAGGTGAGAATTTCTAATTCGGGTTCTGTAAATAATTTCTTCATTTTAAAATACCTCAAAAAATATTAGTTTGCTTTAGCAAGCTTTGTTTCAGATTTAACATCTGCTGAAATGGTGATGTCACCTGCTTCAGTTTCTGAATAAGCAACAGCAGTATAAGTTGTATTGTTCTTAGCATTGCTTAAACGAAGTGCATATTCTAAGATGCCGTTAGCATCGTCTTTCCACATATGTTTGTTTTGTTTGAATTTATAAACGTTTATTCTTTCTGTGCCTTCATCGGTAGGAACGTCGTAATAAACGTATGTTTTGCCTTCTTTACCATCGAGTGTAGCATCGAAGTGTTTATAAATCAAATCGAGAAGTTGTTGAACTGAATAACCGTTTTTGATGTAGTAGTTTTTAAGTGCTACCCAGTCACCTTCGAATACCATTGTGCCGTTGAATTTAGCACTTTTGTTGATTTTTGAGTAACTACCAAAACGGAGAACTGAAGAATCAGTTGTGTTTTCAGATACACCGAAAGTTGTGATACCGTTTGCAGGAACATCGAAAGAATCAACTTTAAAATCAGTATCTGTTATATTAAAGCTACCGTCGTCGTTCTTTTCAGCATAAACGATTTCGCCGTTTACTTCTTTGTAAACGCTGCCGTAAGGTATGAATTTTTGGGTTGCTTCTTCAGGTTGGGGAAGTTCGTAAGGTTCTTCTTCTGTTGGTGTTGTGCCTTGTGGGATTTCAACAGGAACAGAAACGATTTCCTTTTTAACTTCAAGAGTGTTAGGGTCGGTTGTGATGTTAAATAAGGTTTTACCGCTGTCAGCATATTTGCCTTCTACAGTAACGAGAGCGTCTTCTGCAGGAGCAGTAACGTCGAATACGATTTTACCTGTATTTGCGCCGCCTGTTAAGTCAACAACACGAATGGTATGTATGTCTTCGTTATCGTCGTTAACTTCAACGAAGTTTTCGTTATTTACAAGTTCTTTAAAACCTGTGGCATAAACTTCACCAAGTGTTGTATGTTCTGCCGAAATTGTAACGTCCATACCTTTAATAGTGCTGAAGTTCTCAAATTTTACAGTAATGTGAGTGTGTGTGCCTTCAGCGATAGGACTGCCCGCATTTGTAACGAGAGTTACGGTTGGGGTTGCATCTGCAAAAGTGTTGATTGTGAGTACGCCGAACAACATAGCGATACTCAAAATAATGGCTAATACTTTTTTCATGGTTAATCCTCCTAAAACGATTTTAATTAACAACGCAGAGATTATGCGCGTATTTTACCATTGTTATTTATATTATATATAATAACACACTTAAAGTCAACGAAAAGTTTGTTGTTATTTTGACTTAATTTTCGGCAGTGCTTTTGTGTAAAAGCAATATTTAGGCGGTTTTTAGGGCTTAATTTGAAACATTTCTAATGCGCGAAGGTGCAAGCGGTCAATATGGCGTGTGCTGTAATTTAAAATAAGCCCAATTTCTTCGTGAGTTTTTTTGCAAATATATTTTTGTATCAGCACTTCTTTATATAATTCATTTTTTACGCTGTTTATTGATTTTTCAATGCGTTTTCTTGCTTCAAGACAACGCTTTATTTCGGTTTGGTATTGCTTTGCTTTTTCGGGAAAAAGGGTTTGCATATCTTTCAAACGTTTAATTTTTGCTTGTTGCAAGGTGTAGGAACGCAAGAATTCTTTTTTATCCATTTTTTTGCGCCCCCTTTTTCTTTTTGCCAACAGTTGCAAAAAATTGACCGTAACTGAACTTTGAGTTGTGGGAGCGGTTGTAGGAATCCACAGCGCGTACTGCGGTGTAAACAGGGCTTTCGAGTTGTTGCTGTTTATAGTCTTTTTCTTTTCTGAATAATTTTGTAGCTTTGTATTTGCAGTCGCTGCTGCAATATTTGTTTTTGGTGTTTGAAAGTTTAATTCCGCAGCAATGACAGTAATGCGTTGGTTCTTTTTCGTAATTTTGGCTTTTGCAATTAGGGCAAACGCAAATGGTCTCAAACGGCGGTGAAGTCAGCCCGTGCTTTTCAATAATTTTTGCAGGTGCTGAAAATTTGGTTTTACAATCGTGACAATAATACATAATTTTCTCCTTTTGGTTTTAACTATAAAAAGAGAAAATTGTTCAAAATGTAAATATTAAGATAAAAAAATTCTCGCAGAAATGCGAGAATTTTTATTAGTTCAGTTTGTATTTTGCTTTGTACATATCGTAATCTTCAAGGAACGAACTGTTAGAAGAAGATTTGAGTTTGTTAAGATATTTGTGTGCATCAAGCATATCGCTTGGTAACTGCATTGTGTAAACTGCAAGGTTTGAACAGTGGTCGGATACACGTTCAAAGTTTGCAATTAAATCTGTGAAAACAAAACCAAGTTCAATGGTGCACTCGTTGTTTTGAAGACGTGAAATATGAAGTGATTTGAGTTGCTTTTTAAGGTCGTCAACAACCTGTTCAAGCGGTTCAACGTGAGAAGCGGCAACAGAATCGTCGTTAATAAAAGAATCAATTGACATATTTACAATTTCTTTTACAGCATTTGAAATAATGCCAATTTCTTTTCTGCCTTCTTCTGAAAAAACAATGTTCTTTTGGTGCATTTCTTGTGCGAGTTTACAAATGTTGAGAGCGTGGTCACCAATACGTTCAAAGTCACCAATACTGTGCAAAAGACGTGCGGTTTGGTGAGATTCGTTGTCGGCAAGTTTGTTGTTTGAAAGGCGCACAAGATAAGTGCCAAGCTTGTCCTCGTATTTGTCGCTCAAATTTTCTTCTTCTCTGATTTCATCAACAATGTAATCTTGGTAGTTGAATATCAAATCCAAAGATTTTTTAAGCGAAGTGCGGGTGAGTTCTGCCATTTCGTTTGTTAAACGGCGACATTCTGAAATTGCGAGCGGAGAGTTGTTGAATATACGCTCGTCCAAAAAAACGGTATGGGTTTTTTCTTCCTTGTCGGGAACGACAAGTTTGCAGAATTTAATAAGTAATTTTTTGATTGGGAGAAGTAAAACAGTGTTAATAGCATTAAATAACGTGTGAACAATAGCAACGCCCACCATTGCAATTGGAGCTGTAAGAATTGTAACGCCAATTGCTTTGAGAACGTACATAATTATCATACAAACAATTGAGCCAAACATATTAACCGAAAGGTGCATAACAACAACACGTTTTGCATTTTTATTAGTACCTAAAGAACCGATTAAAGCGGTAACACAAGTACCAATATTAGCGCCAAGTACCAAGGGTATTGCCATTTCCCAAGTAATACCGCCCGAAAGGGCTAATGCCTGAACAATACCGATAGTAGCGGCAGAAGACTGGATAACACCTGTGAAAACAGTGGAAATAAGGAGTGCGGCAATAGGACTTTTAAGGGTTGATAAAAAGCTTTCAAACCAAGGAAGTTCTCTGACAGATACCATAGAGTCACTCATAAGGTCCATACCAAAAATAAGTATTGCGAAACCTATGAAGATATTGCCCAAATCTTTTTTCTTACTGCTTTTTGAGAACATTTGCATAGCAATTCCAATAAAAGCAAGAATTGGAGCAAAGAAACTTGGATTTAAAATTTCAATATACCACTTACCTTCAAGACCGGCAAGACTTAAAAGCCAGGCGGTAAGGGTTGTGCCCACGTTGGAGCCCATAATCATACCGAAAGTGTTGCTAAAATCCAAAAGTCCCGAGTTTACAAGACCGACAAGCATTACAGTAAATGCCGAAGAAGACTGAATAGCAACGGTTATACCGGCACCCAGAAAAAAGCCCAAAAAGTCGTTAGCGGTAACTTTTTTCATTGTGCGTTCAAGTCCGCCGCCTGCCATTGTTTCAAGTCCGCCCGACATTACGTTCATACCAAACATAAAGAAAGTAAGACCTAAAATCAGCGGAATGACCATAGTAGTAATAATTTCCATATATTTTCTCCCATTCTCTAATAAATGAAAATTTTAGAATTCCAATGCCTTTTCAATGTAATCTTTAACTTCGCTAATAGGCATACGAACCGATTCCATAGTGTCACGGTTACGAACGGTTACGCAGTTATCTTCTACAGACTCAAAGTCGTAACAAATTGAGAAAGGTGTGCCGATTTCATCTTGACGGCGGTAACGTTTACCAATAGAGCCCGCATCATCAAAATCAACGCTGAAGTGTTTTGAAAGTTGAGAATAAACTTCGCCTGCTTGTTCGCTTAATTTCTTTGAAAGGGGAAGTACAGCGGCTTTAAAAGGCGCTAATGCGGGGTGCAAGCGTAAAACAACACGAACGTTGCCCTTTTCGTCAGGTTCTTCGTCGTAAGCGTTGCAAAGGAACGCCAAAAGTACACGGTCGGCACCTAAAGAAGGTTCAATTACGTAAGGTACGTATTTTTCGTTTGTTTCAGGGTCGAAATATTCCATACCTTCGCCCGAATGATTTGCGTGTTGGGTTAGGTCATAGTCGGTACGGTCGGCAACGCCCCAAAGTTCGCCCCAGCCAAACGGGAATAAGAACTCAAAGTCGGT
>SVOX01000094.1 GCA_015066165.1 Oscillospiraceae bacterium
TACAAATTCACAAAAACGTGTGCTTGAGCGAATGGGTTATTGCCTTGGAAGGTATATTTATTTGTTAGATGCTTATTGCGATTTAGAAGAAGATAAGCGTAAAAACAGATATAACTGTCTTAAAAATAAAGAAACAAACCAATTAAAAGAATATATTAAATCTCAAATATATTTTTGTATAAACGAAACAACAAAGGCCTTTGAACTTTTAGAAGTTAAAAAATATAAACATATTCTTGGAAATATATTATATTTAGGGCTTGAAGATACTGCATTAAAGGAGTTAGAAAAATGAATGATCCTTATAAAATTTTAGGTGTTGACCGTAACGCTACTGATGATGAAATTAAAGAAGCATATAGAAAACTTGCTAAAAAATACCATCCCGACAGTTACGGTGATAACCCACTTGCTGATTTGGCAGAAGAAAAAATGCGTGAAATTAACGAAGCGTATGATGCTATTGTTAATACGCGTAAAGGAAGAAAATCAAAAGGAGATAGTGAAGGTTCGGTAAATACTAATTTCCCCGAAGTCAGAAATCTTATAAGACAAGGTCATCTTGAACAAGCGCTTGAACTTTTAGACGGTGTACCGCCACACGAACGTAATGCTGAATGGTATTTCTTAAACGGTACTGTTCAATATAGACGCGGTTGGTTTGACCAAGCGTACACAAGTTTTGCAACCGCTTCACGTATGGACCCTTCAAATATGGAATATCGTAATGCGGTTAATAATGCAAGCAGACAGGCATCCCGTCAACGCAGTAACCCTTACCGCACATATTCGGGCGGCAGTTGTGACGGTTGTACTATGTGTCAATCTCTAATTTGCGCCGATTGTTGTTGTGAATGTTTAGGCGGCGACCTTATTAGGTGCTGTTAATGAAAAACACAAAGAAAATTACTTTTTGTGCCATAATGTCAGCTTTGGCGGCGGTAATTATGCTTGTTTCTTATTTTCCTTATTTTACCTATGCCGTACCCGCAGTTGCCGGTCTATGCGTTATGGCTGTTTTAATTGAGTTAGGTGCTAAATGGTCGGTTTTGACTTATTTTTCTTCGGCGTTTTTGGCTTTTCTTTTTGCCGAAATTGAAAGTAAATTAATTTATATTGCTTTCTTTGGCTTTTATCCAATTCTAAAATGCGTTTTTGAAAAATTCTCAAAACCATTTTTAGAATGGGTACTTAAAATTGTAACTTTTAACGTTTGCATTGTAACGCTTTATTTTGTTTTTTCAAAGACCTTGATGTTCGATATTTCAGAGTTTGGAAAATTTGCAAAATACGGTGTTTTAGGTTTAATTTGTTTAGCAAACGTTGTATTTGTGCTTTATGATATAGCGGTATCACGTATGGCACAAATTTATATAATCAGAATAAGTCCTAAAATTGAAAAATTTTTAAAATAGGTTATATATGAAGAATATTGAAATTATTCGTCTCGAATCGGTTGATTCTACAAACGATTATCTAAAGCAGTTAGTAAAAGATACTGCCCTTAATAATACCGTTGTAATTGCTAACAATCAAACAAAGGGTAAAGGTACTAAAGGAAGGTCTTTTATTTCGCTTGAGGGTGGATTATATATGAGTATATTAGTCCACCCCAAAACAACAGATTTTGATGCCACAATGTTAACTTCTATGACCGCTGTGGCGGTTAGTGAAACAATCGACCAAATAAGCGGTGAAAAAACAAAAATTAAATGGGTTAACGATATTTATCTTAATGAAAAAAAGGTTTGCGGAATTCTTTGCGAAATGGGTTATGATTCATTAAACAAACCGTTTGTGGTGGTAGGAATTGGCGTTAATCTTTTTAAACCTAAAAATGATTTTCCACCTGAAATTAAAGACATTGCAACATATGTTTTTTCAAAAGAAAACAAAGATATTAAATCTGAATTCGAAAAAGTTTTGCTTAAAAAATTCTTTTTACTTTCTGAACAGTTGAATCAAAAGACATTTTTACCTGTTTACCGCCAAAAAAATTTGGTTTTAGGCAAACAAATCAATGTGATTGCTTCTTCTTCTACACGTCAAGCGGTTGCTTTAGATATTGATGAGTGTTGCCGTTTGTTAGTTGAGTACCCTGATAAATCACAAGAATATTTATCTTCGGGCGAAGTTCAAATAAAATAATTAAAGGAACGCTTTTTATGAGCGTTCCTTTTTTAAATTTCATTATTGTTTCTTCTATATTTTAAAGGCGAAATACCAAAATGTTTTTTAAAAATAACCGAAAAATAGTTAGAGTCGAAAAAACCGCATTGGTTAGCGATGTTGGTAATGTTTAATTTTGTGTTTTTAAGTAAAAATTCCGCATTTTGAAGACGTATTTCATTTATTTTGCTTTGCAAAGAACTTCCACTTGAATTTTTAAAAACAGTTCTTAAATAAGAAGGGGAGTATCCTAACTTTTTTGCTATAATTTCTGCTGAAATATCGTTCATAAAGTTTTCATTTATGTATTGTAAAGCGTTAATATAAATATCATTTGTTTGTGTTGTAGTAATAGTTTGACTTTGTTTGTAAAGTGATGTTAACATATATTCAAGCGGTTTAATAAAACTTTCTACAACATTTAATTTTGGGGCATTTGTTTGTAGTTGTGAATATAATTCATCAAAAATTGTATCGCATAAATTTTTGGTTTTTTGCATAAGACGTTTTGACCGACTGATATTACACCGATACCCCGAAATATGTATGCAAATAATTCTTTTATTGTTATAAAAAACAGGAAATATGTATTCTTCAACTCCCGCATAACAACAAGAAAAAACAGGGTGTTTTATTTTACAATTTAAAAGTTTCTTTTTGTTTAATGCACACATACCCATTGTTTTTGGGTTACTTTTAAGGTAGGAACAAACACTATGTAAATGAATTTCGTGTTGCAATAAATCTTCAATAAATGGTTTAAAAGTTTCTTGAAAAGCACTAAATGATACGTTATAACCTTTTGTCCTTAAAAAGATTATATAATTTTGAATATCACAAAATATATTACTCATAATTACTCCAAAAAAGTTAAAATACAAAGAAAAATAATTAAATTTTCAATGAAATCTTTGCAAAAATATTATATCATAACATAAAATAAAGTCAATAGGAGATGTTTTTGTGTCAAATTATATTGAAGAATTATATAATGCAAACCAAATTGCCGAAGTTGACGTTTTGGTTTGTGGCGCCGGTCCTGCAGGTGTTGGTGCCGCAATAAGAGCAGCACGTAACGGTGCAAAGGTAATGATAGTTGAATCGCTTGGTTGTCTTGGCGGTATTGCAACTGCGGGTATGATGTCTAATTGGGGCGGTACTTCTTCAAGTAAAATTTTGCTTGAAATATATGAACGCAGTTACGAAATAGACAAAGGTTTCACCTGGAACACTGATTACGAGTATGACCGCACTCAAATTCCGCACGACTTACTTATGATTATACTTGAACAGATGATGCAAGAAGCAAAGGTAGAGATTCTCTATTATACTCTTGTATGCGATGCAGTTGTCGAAGACGGATCTATTAAAGGTGTTATCGTTCAAAATAAAGACGGACGAGGTTACATTAAAGCAAAATACGTTATAGATTCTACAGGTGACGGTGACGTTGCTGCCGCTGCGGGTGTACCGTTTGTTAAGGGCAGAGAAACCGACGGCAGTATGCAACCCGCAACACTTATGTTTAAAATCGGCGGTGTTGATTATGAACGCGCTGTATTTCCACACAGTTTTGAAACCGAAGTAGAAACCGAAAAAGGCGAACTTCAAGCGCTTGGCAAACAAATTTTACCTTTCCCCGCAGGTCACGTTCTTTTGTACGAACAACCTGAACCGGGAACTGTTTGTTGTAATATGACAAACTGTATTAAAGTTGACGGCACAAAGGTCGAAGATTTAACAAAAGCAACTCTTACTTGCCGTTCGCAAATTTTACCTATTATTAAATTCTTGCGTGAATATGCACCCGGTTATGAAAAATGTTGGCTTCAAAGTTCGGCTTCACTTATTGGTGTTCGTGAAACAAGACATTTTAAAGGTCTTAAATCACTTACTGTTGAAGATATTTTAGAAGCAAATACTTATAATGACTGGGTTGTTCGTGACGCTCATTTCGACCTTGACGTACATAATATGACAGGACCAAGTTTAGATAAAACTGGTATGCAAAAAGAATTTAAACAACAAGGTAATTATACAATTCCTTACGGTTGTTTGGTCCCAGTAAACGTTGAAGGTTTGTTGCTTTCAGGCAGAAATATAAGCGGTGCTCATTTGGCGCATGCAAGTTACCGTATTATGTCGGTTTGCATTGCAACGGGTGAAGCCGCAGGCGCTGCTGCAGTACTCGCTTTAAAACAAAATAAACCTTTAAAAGATATTGATACAAAAGATATCCAAGAATTGATTTTGTAAATGAAAAACCGCCCAAATGGGCGGTTTTAATATTTTTATAATTACTGCAAATAATATTTTTGAGGTGTTATTATGGCAGTAAAAATTGGAAAAAGAACAATTGAATTACAAACAAAACCAAAAATTATCAGTTACGGTTCAATAGTTGGCAAACTTGAGCACGAAGGGCCAATTGGGCACGAATTTGACAAACATATAACTGATAGTTTTTTTGGTGAAAAATCATTTGAAAAAGCCGAAAGTAAACTTCAAAAAACTGCGGTAGAAATTGCATTAGAAAAAGTGAATTTAAAACCTTGTGACATTGACAAAATATTTGCAGGGGACTTGTTAAATCAGTGCATCGGCAGTTCGTTTGGACTTAAAAGCTTTGGGATACCTTTTATTGGTCTTTATGGTGCTTGTTCTACAATGGCTTTATCCGCAGGGTTGGCATCTATTTTTATAGATTCTGGCGCAACCGAAAAAGCAATTGCAGTTACTTCATCACATTTTTGTTCAGCAGAACGTCAATACCGCTTTCCACTTAATTACGGCTCACAACGCACACCAAACGCTCAAAGAACGGTTACAGGAAGCGGTGCAATTATTTTATCAAATGAAGGCGAAGGACCGTATATCGATAAAGTAACTTTTGGAGAAATCACCGATTATGATATAACCGACGTTAACAATATGGGTGCTGCAATGGCACCGTCTGCTTGTGATACTCTAAAACACTTTTTTGAAGATACAAATACCACACCCGAAGATTATGACGTTATATATACGGGTGACCTTGGTAGTGTTGGAACTTTACTTTTATATGAGTTAATGTCACGTGAAGGATACGACCTTAAATGCCGTCATGCTGATTGCGGACTATTGATTTTTGATAACGAAGGACAAGACGTCCACGCTGGCGGTTCAGGTTGCGGTTGTTCGGCAAGTGTTTTGGCTTCGTTTATTATGCACCGTTTTGAAAGCGGAGATTTTAAAAATATTTTATTTATGTCAACAGGAGCTTTACTTTCACCAACATCAAGTTTTCAAGGTGAGAGTATCCCTGGTGTATCACATCTTATAAATATTAAAATATAAAAAAATAAGCCCCATAATTTTGGGGTTTATTGTTTTTTAAATATCGATTGTTTATATTCTTTTGGGGTCATTTTTGCAAAAGATTTAAATACTTTGCTGAAATATTGCGGATTATCAAAGCCAAGTATTTCAGAAATTTGTGTAAAATTATAAACACATTCACGAATTAGACTTTTGGCTTCTTTAATTTTCAGCTCATTAAAATACTTAATTATTCCGTTTTTGTGATATTGATTAAATAATTGTTTTATGGCACTCTCACTTTTACCAAAGTGATTTGCAATATCACGAACAGTAAGTTTGGTATAAACATTTTCTTGTAAGAAATTAAGTACTTCTTTTATTTTATAAGGAACATCTACAGAATATAAGTAATTATCTTTTTCTAACTTTATTTCTCCTGTTGATAATACTAACTTTTTTAGTGATATATCATTACTAAGAGGAGTCACAACTGATTCTGCAGCTTTATTTCTCGTTACATAAATATAATATTCTCGAGTATTACCTCTTTCACTAATAACTTTAATAGAAAAAGTATTAACACCTAAAGATAATTTCTTTTCTCCGATATCTCCTTCAATTTTAGCCCTACTATCACTAGCTACAGCACTAATTACAATTTTTTCATCTGTAACAGTAGCACT
>SVOX01000095.1 GCA_015066165.1 Oscillospiraceae bacterium
TTAACTGCAAAATCAATATTATTACGGCAAGTATAAAGACGTTCAAGTGAATTTTTTGCCTGTTCTATAATATCTACCGAATAGTTAATCGGGCTTCTATACTGCGAAGAAATAAGGAAATAACGAATTGGCTCATAACCAACTTTTTCAGCCACGTCACGCACAGTAAAGAAGTTGTTAAGCGATTTTGACATTTTGTGATTGTCAACGTTGATAAATCCGTTATGCATCCAATAATGCGCAAAATCACAACCGTTTGCCGCTTCACTTTGTGCTATTTCGTTTTCGTGGTGTGGGAAAATAAGGTCTAAACCGCCACAGTGAATATCTATTGTTTTACCAAGGTATCTTCCTGCCATGGCTGAACATTCAATATGCCAACCGGGCCTACCGTTACCCCAAGGTGATTCCCAAAACGGCTCACCCTCTTTGGCACTTTTCCAAAGGCAAAAGTCCATTGGGTCTTCCTTAATATCGGCACCGCCATCTACACGGTTACTCGCGCCTTCTGCCAAATCTTCAAGAGGTTGATGCGAAAGTTTGCCGTATTCACCGAATTTTTTAGCACGGTAATATACGTCACCGCCCGATTCATAAGCATAACCCTTTTCAATAAGTGAAGAAATAATGCCCTGAATTTCAGCAATATTTTCGGTTGCTCTCGGGTGAACTGTTGCCTCTCTAACGTTAAGACCTTTAGCGTCGGTCCAAAATTCACCTATAAATCTTTCAGCAACTTGGGGTACCGTTATACCTTCGGCATTTGCCTTGTTTATAAGTTTATCGTCAATATCGGTAAAGTTTTGAACAAAATTCACCTTAAATCCACGCCATTCAAAATAACGGCGCAAAACGTCAAAAACACAAAGTGGTCTTGCGTTTCCTATGTGGATATAGTTATAAACGGTAGGACCGCAAGCATAAATCTTGACTTCGCCTTCGTTTATGGGTTTAAACTCATCTTTTTGACGGGTTAAAGTGTTAAAAATTTTCATTGTTTTTTCTCCTTTAAAAGTGCTTCGAGTTCAATGATTCGGCTTTCGAGCGAATCCATTTTTTGCTTAACAGGGTCGGGTATGTGAATTTGGTCAAGCGCAACACGCTTACCGTCTTGACGGACAACCCTTGCGGGTACACCCACAACCGTTGAGTTTGGCGGAACTTCTTCAAGTACTACCGCACCTGCGGCAACACGTGAATTATCCCCTATTTTAAACGGGCCCAAAACTTTTGCACCCGCACTTATCATAACGTTGTTACCAATAGTTGGGTGACGTTTACCTGTATCTTTACCCGTACCGCCCAAAGTAACGCCTTGATAAATGAGTACATCGTCACCTATTTCGGTTGTTTCACCTATAACCACGCCTGTTCCGTGGTCAATAACCAAGCGTTTGCCAATTGTGGCGCCGGGATGAATTTCAATTCCTGTAATTCTGGCAGCCCTTTGCGAAACAAAACGTGCCAAGAACATTAAATTATGTTTATAATAAAAATGCGCTATTCTATGCATTCTTATTGCCTTAACACCGGGATATAAGAAAAATACTTCCCAAAAATTTCGTGCCGCAGGGTCACGTTCACGAACGGCGTTAACATCTTCAATTATTCGCTTAAACAAAAAATCACCTACTGTTTATTTTGCGTTTGCTATATATTGTCTTCCGCCCCAAATATAAATTGCGCCCGAAATAACACAAAGTACTGCCGAAAGCCAGAACAATGCGATAACTATTATATCGAGCACTGCAAAAGTACCGCTGCTTACTGCCACAAATTCATTAAAAGCATATACAGCCAAAGCAAAAATAATACCTACCATTTGGCTGACTGTTTTACATTTGCCCCACATATTTGCCGCTACAACCTTACCGCCTGCAGTAACCGCTACCAAGCGTATAGAAGATACCGCAAATTCACGGAAAAGCACAATAAACGTGATAATAACTATTTGCCAAGCAAATTTGGTACCGCCATACACAAACATAAACCCTAAATATGCCGAAGTTGTAAGCATTTTATCGGCAAGGGGGTCCATAAATTTGCCAAAATCGGTTACCATGTTATATTTTCTTGCCATATGACCGTCAATAGCATCTGTTACAGATGCCAAAGCAAACAAAACAAGTGAAACTGTGTAATGATAAGGAAAAGCCGTAAGCATAACCACCATAAAAACAGGTGTTGCTATCATTCGGGCAAGAGTTAATTTATTTGGGGTGTTCATTCTTCAAGTTCTCCTAACAAATCATATTCTATTGAATCGTTTATTCTAACCTTTACAAACTCGCCTATAACTAACGGACGGTTTGACATAAAGAAAATCTTTCCGTCAACTTCGGGAGCATCTGCGGTTGTTCTGCCAAAATAGCATTTGATATAATCGTCCCAACCCTCAATTACCGCCTCCATAACAGAGCCGATTTTCTCTTGATTTTTTTCGGCGGCGATAACCGTTTGCATATCCATAATATTTTCCATACGGCAAACTTTAGTTTGCTCGTCTATTTGGTCGGGATATTCGGCGGCTATGGTATCTTCTTCTGCCGAATAAGTAAAACAGCCAAGACGGTCAAAACGGGTTTCTTTTACAAATTCACAAAGTTCACAAAATTGTTCTTCCGTTTCGCCCGGGAAACCTGTAATAAAGGTTGTACGCAAGGTGATTTCAGGGATTTTAGCACGAATTTTATCAATAAGTGCTTTTATACTCTCTTTATCGTCTTTGCGGTTCATTCGCTTTAACACTTCACCGTTCACGTGCTGAAGCGGAATATCCAAATATTTCACAAGTTTTGGCTCGTTTGCCAATACTTCTAAAAATTCATCTGTGATTTTATCGGGATATGTATAAAGGGTTCTTATCCAATGAAGTTCATCAATTTTGCAAAGTTCTTGCAACAGTTTTGAAAGCATGGGTTTGCCGTAAATATCGGTACCGTAGGCAGTTGTATCTTGAGCCACAACAATAAGTTCACGAACACCGCCTTTTGCGAGTTCTCGGGCTTCAGCCACACATTCTTCAATAGTACGGCTGCGAAGTGGTCCACGGATTTTTGGAATAGCGCAGTAAGTGCAACAATTGTTGCAACCTTCAGCAACTTTTAAATATGTGCTAAAAGGATAACCGCCCAAAATACGTTTACCGTTTAAATCAAGGTCGGCCATGTCGCCAAACGAATTTTGCATTTTACCTTCAATTGCCTCTTTTACAATTTCAGCAATTTTACCGTTAGAGCCAAGCCCTACGCAAACATCCACTTCGGGAATTTCTTCGGTTACGTCGTCTTTATACCGTTCAGCCAAGCAGCCCGTTACAACAAGTGCTTTTAAATTGCCCTCGTTTTTATATCGGGCGGCTTCGAGTATATTTTCAATTGCTTCTGCCTTTGCGTCTTCTATAAAACCGCAAGTGTTAATTATAATTGCATCGGCTTGTGCCTCTTCTTCGGCAATTTCAAAACCTGCTTGTTTTAGTGAATAAAGCATTATTTCAGCATCTACCTGATTTTTAGGACAACCAAGTGATACCATACTGATTTTATACATAATCTTCCTCAAATTCTTCTATATAACTTTTAAGTGCTTCTCGCACCGCACTGTAAGAAAAGCCCTTTCTCACAAGTGCTGCAAAAACCTTCTGTGCACCATTTTGAGCGCCCAGTTTCGTGCGGTATTTCTTTTCTAACAAATTTTTGATTTGTGTTTGCTCGTCGGTTTCGGTTTCGCTTAAAACCTCTTTCGCCAAATCGTAAGCAACACCTTTTGTAAGCATTTTTTGCACCGCTTCACGCTTTGAAACGTTGGCTTCCATTAAACGTTCGGCATAATTTTTGGCATATCGCCTGTCATCAAGAAGCCCCACTTCAACGTAACGTGCAATTACTTTAGCACACGCCTGTTTTGAAAAACCTGCGCGAACCAATTTATCAAAAAGTGCTTTTTCGGTATGGTCGTTTCGGTCTAAATACCAAACCGCACGTGATTTGGCTCTTTTGTAATCAGACTCAAAAACCAAATCTTCAATGTTTTCTATTTCAACACCTTTTTTAAGGCATTTTTCATAGCAAACATCTTTATCAATTAAAAATTCACTTCCGTCTGACAAACAAATCTTCATCAAATGAAGTTTATCTTTTTTAATGTCAATTATTTGCATTAGTCGTCAACTGCAATGTCGATATCTATCGACTTTCTTGGCGATACAACCGGTTCGCTTGGCATAATAACGTCTTCTTCCACAACTTGTGCGGGTTCTTCTTTGCTTGTAATAATTGCCATAATTTTATCTTCAATTTCGGTAGCTAATTCTACATTATCTTCAAACAACTTCTTAACGTTATCACGGCCTTGACCAAGACGGGTTTCACCGTAGTAGAACCAAGCACCCGATTTTTTAATAACACCTGTATCAACACCTGCGTCAACAATTTCGCCTGTGTGTGAAATACCGGTTCCGTACATAATATCAAATTCAGCAACTTTAAATGGCGGTGCCACCTTGTTTTTAACAATTTTTGCTTTGGTATGAACACCAATTATATCGCTGCCGTCTTTAATTGACTCACCTTTACGAACGTCAATACGAACCGAAGAATAGAACTTAAGCGCTCTACCGCCTGTTGTAACTTCGGGGTTGCCGTACATAACGCCGATTTTTTCACGTAATTGGTTAATGAAAATTGCCGCACAGTTTGTTTTTGACAAAGCGCCTGTAAGTTTACGAAGCGCTTGCGACATAAGACGAGCCAACTGACCAACGTGGTTGTCGCCCATTTCACCCTCAATTTCGGCTTTTGTAACCAAAGCCGCAACCGAGTCGATAACAATTATATCAATAGCACCCGAACGAACCAAACTTTCAGCAATTTCGAGTGCTTGTTCGCCCGAATCAGGTTGGGAAACCAAAAGCGAATCAATATCAACGCCAAGGTTACCCGCATAAACAGGGTCGAGTGCGTGTTCAACGTCAATAAACGCCGCTGTACCGCCTGCTTTTTGTGCTTCGGCAACACAGTGAAGCGCTACTGTTGTTTTACCCGAAGATTCAGGACCGTAAATTTCAACAATTCGGCCCTTTGGAATACCGCCTATACCCAAAGCCACGTCAAGTGTCAAAGAGCCGGTCTTAATATGTTCAACGTTCATAGCGGCATTTTCACCAAGGCGCATAACCGCTCCCTTACCAAACTGCTTTTCAATTTGGTCAATCGCAGTTTTTAATGCTTTTTGTTTTTCGTTTTCTTCGGTAACCTTTACTGCAGTTTTTACTTGTGCATTTTTTGAAGCCATAATCCTTACTCCTTTAAACCTTTATTGCGGTAACAACCCGCTCTATTTCGTTATAATCTTTAACTATTTTGATATTATCAAAACCTTGGTCCGTTAAAATGGACTTTACCTTCTTTGCCTCATTTATCCCAACTTCAAAAGCCAACATTCCGCCTGAGTTTAAAGCATTTTTATAATTTTCAGTTATCGCACGGTAGAAATCCAACCCGTCTTCCCCGCCAAGCAGTGCCGTTTCGGGTTCGAACTTTACTTCGGGCGAGGTGATTTCCATTTCTACAGGCGGAATATAAGGCGGATTACTAACTATTAAATCATAACTTTCGCTATTGGCGGCGCCTTCAAATATATCGCCTTGTAAAATCAAAGTGTTATCGGCAGAATTAAGTTCAACGTTTTTTTCAATATAACGAAGTGCTTCGCTGTACTTTTCAACAAGCACAACCGCACTGTCGGGAAAATCTTTTGCCAAAGATATTCCAATACATCCGCTGCCCGAACATAAGTCTAACACTTTTGGCGACTGTTTTTCTTGCAAAAACTTTGCACACTCCAAAACCAAAACTTCGGTATCACTTCGGGGTATTAAAACCCCAACGCCAACCTTGAATTTGTATTTATAAAAATCCCACTCACCCAATATGTATTGAAGCGGATATCTGATTTCACGCTGTCTTAAAATTGCGGTTAAATTGTTTTGTTGAAACTCAGTAAGTTCGTTACCGTAGTTTTCTAAAATTTGGGTATTATTGAAGCCCGTTATATGTTTAATAATAATTTTCGCTTCAAAAACACTTTCTTCTATTCCCGCTTC
>SVOX01000096.1 GCA_015066165.1 Oscillospiraceae bacterium
CGGTTGTCTTATAAGTGAATATCCGCCCGATATACCAATTACACGTTATACTTTTCCTGTGAGAAACCGTATTATTTCGGCTTTGGCTTTAGGAACGGTTGTAATTGAAGCGGGAATTCGCAGCGGTGCGCTAATCACCGCAAACCACGCTATTGAACAGGGGAAAGATGTGTTTGTTGTACCCGGTAACCCAAATGTCACTGAATATAAAGGTTCAAACGCACTTTTACGTGACGGTGCAAAACCGCTTTTAGATGCGGGTGATATATTTTCCGAATATATTTCACGCTTTTCAGATAAAATCGATATTGAAAAGGCATTTAAAAAAGAGCCAAAACCTGTTACACCGCAAAAAAATAAAAAAATATTGAATGAAACTCTTTCAAATGAAGCAAAAATAGTATATAATTGTATAGATACACAAAAATTTTATCCTGACGAGCTTGAGTGCGGTCTTGATTCCAATAAATTGCTTTCGGCTTTGACCGAACTTGAAATGGAATTTTTTATAAGAGCATTACCGGGCGGTCAGTACGAAATATGTAAATAACGGAGGTAATTTATGTCAAAACTTTTAATTGTTGAGTCTCCTACCAAGGTTAAACCAATAAAAAAGTATTTGGGCGGAGATTATGAAGTAATGGCTTCGGCGGGTCACGTTCGTGATTTGCCTAAATCAAAATTAGGTGTTGATATTGATAACGGCTTTTTGCCGCAGTATATAAATATGGTTGATAAAAAAGATTTGATTAAATCTTTAAAACTGGCGGCTGCACAAAGTGATGAAGTTTTTCTCGCTACTGACCCTGATAGAGAAGGTGAAGCGATTTCTTGGCACTTGGCTCAACTTTTGGGGCTCGATATGGGAAAAGCCAACCGTGTTACTTTTAATGAAATTACAAAGTCAGCCGTTACCGAAGGTATAAAGGTTCCACGTAAAATAAATATGGATTTGGTTGATGCTCAACAGGCACGTCGTGTACTTGACAGAATTGTTGGTTACAAATTGAGTCCGCTTTTGTGGAAAAAGGTTAAGAGCGGTTTATCGGCAGGACGTGTTCAAACTGTAGCACTTCGTCTGATCGTTGATCGTGAACGTGAAATCGAAAAATTTGTATCTACTGAATATTGGACTGTTGATGCAAAACTTTTAGCAGGTAGAAAATCTTTTGTAGCAAAACTTTACGGCGATAAAAATGGTAAGATTGATTTAATTGCCGATGAATCGGCGGCTAATGAAATTTTGGCTAACCTTGAAGGTGCCCAGTATCAAGTTTCTAATATTAAAAAAGGAAAACGAACAAAGAATCCCTCACCGCCTTTTATAACTTCAACATTACAACAAGAGGCGTCTCGTAAACTTGGGTTTACCGGTCAACGTACCATGCGTATTGCTCAACAACTTTACGAAGGTATTGACCTTAAAGGTATTGGCACAACCGGTCTTATTACCTATATGCGTACCGACTCTTTGCGTATTTCTGAAGAAGCAAGAGCCGCTGCAAACAAGTATATTGTGGGTAACTTTGGTGAAAAGTATTTACCTTCAAAACCACGTTATTATAAATCTAAAAATTCGGCTCAAGATGCACACGAGGCAATTCGTCCTACTGATGTTACGTTAGAGCCCGAAAGTGTTAAATATGCACTCACAACCGAACAGTACAAACTTTACAAGCTTATTTGGGAACGCTTTATTGCCTCTTTAATGTCGGCTTGTGTTCAAGATACTGTAAACGTTGATATTACCGCTAATGATTACTTGTTTAAAGCAAGTGGTTATTCGGTTAAGTTTGACGGTTTTACAAAACTTTATGTTGAGGGTAAAGATGAAGAGGAAGATAAAGAACGTGACCTTCCCGAAATGCAACAAGGTGAAGTATTAAAACTTCGTGACCTTATCCCAAATCAACATTTTACTCAACCACCTGCACGCTATACAGAACCCACACTCATTAAGGCATTGGACGAAAACGGTATAGGAAGACCTTCTACCTATGCTCCAATTCTTTCAAACATTATGAGCCGTGACTATATTGAGCGTGAAAAGAAAACCTTGAAGCCAACCGAACTTGGCAAGGTTGTAGCAGACCTTATGGTTAAGTTCTTTGACAAGATTTTCGACGTTAAGTTTACCGCAGGTCTTGAAGTTAAACTTGATAAAATTGGCGCAGGTGACCTTGAATGGACTAAAACTATTGCCGATTTTTATAAAGATTTTGACAATTATTTTTCAAAAGCCGAAGATTCACTAAATGGCAAAAAGGTTAAAGTGCCTGACATTGAATCAGACGTTGTTTGCGAAAAGTGCGGAAGAAAAATGGTTGTAAAATCAAGCCGTTTTGGTAAGTTCCTGGCGTGTCCGGGTTACCCTGAATGTAAAAACACAAAACCCGTACCCGAAGATGAGGTTACACAACCTTGTCCTAAATGTGGCAGTAAACTTGTTAAGCGTATTTCTAAAAAGGGTAAGAAGTTCTACGGTTGCACAAACTACCCTAAATGCGACTTTGCTTCACCCGGAATACCTACAGGTGATATATGCACTGAATGCGGCGGATATATTATTAACGGAATAAGAGGCAGAAAATACTGTATGAATTCTGAATGTCCGTCAAGAGCAAAAACTAAAAAGGATCAATAAAATGGAAAAAATCACCGTTATAGGCGGCGGTCTTGCAGGTTCGGAAGCGGCTTTGCAAATTGCGAATATGGGTGTAGAAGTTGAACTTATTGAAATGAAGCCCTTAAAACTCACCCCCGCCCATAAGAGCGATAATTTTGCCGAACTTGTTTGTTCTAACTCTTTGAAAGCCAGTCGTGTTGATTCGGCGGCGGGGCTTTTGAAAGAAGAAATGCGAAAATTTGGTTCGGTTTGTATGAAAGCGGCAGAAACCTGTTCGGTTGCGGCAGGTGGCGCTTTGGCGGTTGACCGTGACCTTTTTGCAAATTATGTTACAAAAGCGGTTAAAAGTCACCCAAATATTACTGTCAAGGCAGAAGTGGTAACACAACTTCCTACCGATAGAATAACGGTTGTAGCAACAGGCCCTTTGACAGACGGCGGTTTGGCAGATGCTATTTCTAACCTTTGTCAAAGTGAAAATTTAAGTTTTTACGATGCGGCAGCGCCTATTGTAACAAAAGAAAGTGTTGATTTTGATTCGGCATTTTTGGCTTCACGTTACGGTAAAGGAACTGATGATTACATCAACTGCCCAATGAATAAGGAAGAATATGAAATCTTTCACAAAGAACTTATAAATGCCGAAAGCGCCTTGCTTTCAGAGTTTGACAAGCCAATTACAGTTTATGAAGGTTGTATGCCGATTGAAATTTTGGCAAAAAGGGGCGAAGATTCAATTAGATTTGGTCCCTTAAAACCGGTTGGACTTCGTGACCCTAAAACAGGGCACAGGCCTTGGGCTGTGGTACAACTTCGCCGTGAAAACAGCGACGGTACGCTTTATAATCTTGTTGGTTTTCAAACAAATCTTAAATTTCCCGAGCAAAAAAGAGTTTTTTCTTTGATACCCGCCCTTAAAAATGCTGAATTTATGAGATACGGTGTTATGCACAGAAACAGTTTTATAAATTCGCCAAAACTTTTGAGTGTTGACTTATCGCTTAAAGAATATCCAAACATTTTCTTTGCAGGTCAACTTTCAGGTGTGGAAGGGTATATGGAATCGGCGGCGAGCGGTATAATTGCCGGAATAAACGCTGTAAAACGATTAAAAGGCGAACAACCGCTTGTTTTACCAAAGTTTACAATGATTGGCGCTTTACTTGGATATATTACTGATGAATCGGTTGAAAAATTTCAACCAATGGGCGCAAACTTTGGCATATTACCCCCGTTAGAAGAAAAAATACGAGACAAAAGAGAGCGTTATATGGCATTGGCACAGCGTTCGCTTGAATTTTTTAAAATGAAGGAGCAGTAAAATGCGTGTAGTAGTAGATGCTTTTGGCGGCGATAACGCACCTTTGGAAATTGTAAAGGGTGCTGCTTTGGCTTCAAAAGAATTAGAAACCGAAATCACTCTTACAGGCGATAAGCAAATTATTGAAAACATTATAAAAGAAAATAATCTTGAGTTTTTTGGCGAACTTAATATTGTTCACTGTACCGATATTATGGATATGCACGATGATCCCACAACCCTTTTAAAAGCACATAAAGAATCTTCAATGGCAGTGGCTTTTAGGGAACTTTCGGAAGATAGGGCAGATGCATTTGTTTCTGCAGGTTCTACAGGTGCGGTTGTTGTTGGCGGTACACTTATTGTTAAGCGTATAAAACGTATAAAACGTCCTGCACTTGCAGGTATGATTCCGGCGCCAAACGGTCATTATATGCTTATGGACATGGGTGCTAATGCTGAATGCCGTCCTGAAATGCTTTGTCAATTTGGTATTATGGCAAGTGCGTATTTAAAGGGTGTTGAAGGCAAGGAAAACGCTACTATAGGTCTTCTCAATATTGGTACTGAAGACAGTAAGGGTGGCGAACTTCAAAAAGAAGCTTACAAACTATTGAGTGAAGCACCTATTAACTTTGTTGGTAATATTGAATCACGTGAAATGCCAAAAGGTGTTTGTGATGCAGTTATTACCGACGGTTTTACAGGTAATATTGCGCTTAAACTTATTGAAGGCACTGCAACAACCTTTTTTAAATTAGTTAAAAATGCTTTATATAAAAGTTTAAAAAATAAATTGGCGGCTTTGGTAATTAAGAAAGACCTTTACTCACTTAAGAGTATGATGGATAGCAGTGAAGTTGGCGGCGCACCGCTTTTGGGTGTTCGTAAAACTGTTATTAAAGCCCACGGTAATTCTGATGCTAAAGCAATTAAAAATGCTATCAGACAAGCGGTTATATTCACAAAGAACGGTGTTATTGAAAACATAACCGCATCTTTACAAGATATTAAGGAATAAGGATTAATTTATAATGGAAGTTTTAGAGAAAAAACTTGGTTACAAATTTAATAATATAAATCTTCTTAAAAATGCTTTAACCCATTCATCTTATGCCAATGAAGTTAGGAACGGTTTGGTTTCTAACGAACGGCTTGAGTTTTTGGGGGATTCGGTTTTGTCGGTTATAGTGGCTGACTACCTTTTCACTAATTTTAAAAGTATTCCCGAAGGTGAACTTACAAAACTTCGTGCTTCGCTTGTTTGCGAAAAGTCGCTTTGTGCTTTCTCACGCAAAATAAATTTGGGTGAACATTTGCTTTTAGGGCGTGGCGAAGAAAAGGGTGGCGGAAGACAACGTGACTCGATTTTAGCCGATGCTTTTGAAGCGGTACTTGCTGCAATTTATCTTGACGGCGGTATGGACAAAGCCAGAGAGTTTGTTTTAGAATTTGTTAAAGAAGAATTAAATAACAAAGATGACGAAGTTTTTAAGGATTATAAGACCGCTTTGCAGGAAATAATTCAAAGAAACCCCGAAGAATCGGTCACGTATATCCTTAAAAGTGAGAGCGGTCCTGACCATAACAAAATATTTGAAGTTGAAGTTCACTTAAATTCCAACGTTATTGGTGTGGGTAAAGGAAAAAATAAAAAACAGGCAGAGCAAATGGCGGCAAAACAAGCCCTTGAACTAATGGGTGCAAAAATATGAGCGAAAAACATTCTAATATTTCAATTTTTGTGCCACATATAGGTTGCCCTAATAAATGTAGCTTTTGTAATCAAAGATACATAACGGGCACTTGTAAAGCGCCCAGTGCTGATGATGTGGAAAAAGCAGTAATTACTGCTGTAAAATCAAAAAAATATAATTCCAAAAATACAGAAATTGCCTTTTTTGGCGGAAGTTTTACTGCTATTAACCGTAATTATATGATATCACTTTTAGAGGCGGCATCTTCGTTTGTGAGAATAGGGCTTGTAAAAGGAATTAGAATTTCAACAAGACCAGATGCTATTGACGATGAAATTTTAATGCTTTTAAAAGAGTATAACGTTACTGCTATTGAACTTGGCGCTCAAAGTTTTAACAACTATGTTTTGAAAATGAACAACCGTGGACATACCGCAAAAGATATTGAAAATGCGGCGG
>SVOX01000097.1 GCA_015066165.1 Oscillospiraceae bacterium
GTTTGATTCGTTAACAGCCAAATCCAAATCAAAATCAAAATGGCTGTTTGGCTCACGCAGATTAAAGAAAAATCTTGCCGCATCAATTGGAACTTCATCAAGAAGTGTTACCAAAGTAATTGCTTTACCCGAACGTTTAGACGCCTTTATAACTTCACCGTCACGAACAAGACGAACCATTTGCATAAGCACAACGTCAAGACGGTTGGCATCAACACCCAAAGCAGTTAAAGCCGCTTTTAAACGTGGAACGTAACCGTGATGGTCAGCGCCTAAAATGTCGATTGCCTTGTCAAATTTACGGGTTACAAGTTTGTTGTAGTGATAAGCAATATCGGGTACTACATAGGTTGGAACACCGTTTGCACGAACAAGTACAAAGTCTTTATCACAGCCAAACTCGGTTGCTTTAAACCATAAAGCATCTTCTTGAGTATAGGTATAACCGCTCTCTTTAAGCAATTCAACAATTCTTTTTGCTTCGCCGTTATTGTGAAGTGTACTCTCTTTGAACCAAGTGTCGTATTTAATACGGTATTTCAAAAGGTCACGCTCAAGCCCTTCAATATTTTGCGGAAGTGCAAATTCCACAAGCGCTTTTCTGCGTTCCAGTTCAGTTTTTTCAACAAAACTGTCACCGTGAATTTTAGCAAACGCTTTGGCGTGGTTTATAATATCTTCACCGTGGTAAGAATCTTCCGGCATTTCGATTCCGTCTTTATAAAGTTGTAAATATCTTAAATCAAGTGAAAGACCAAATTTATTAATTTGGTTACCGGCATCGTTTATATAAAACTCCCTTTCGGTATAGTAACCCGCTGCCGACATAACAGCCGCCAAACAGTCACCCAAAGCGCCGCCTCTGGCATTACCTATATGCATAGGTCCTGTGGGGTTTGCCGATACAAACTCAACAAGCACACGTTCACCTTTACCGTAATCGCTTTTACCGTAATCTTCGCCTTTTTGCTCGACATCTAAAACAATATCGGCATAATATTTTTTGCTTAAAAACAAATTTATAAAACCGGGACCTGCAATTTCGGCTTTTTCTATATAACTACCCTCAAAATCTGCTTTTTTAATAATTGCTTCGGCAATCATACGTGGTGCACATCTAAAAAGTCGTGACCAAACCATTGCCGCATTAACCGCATAATCACCATGGTCACGGTTTGCCGGAACTTCAATAGTAAAATCGGTAAGTTCTGCAGTTTGCAAACTACCGTCAGCCATGGCTTTTTTGGTAGCATTTATAATAATATTTTTTATTTCTTCTCTTGCTTTTGTAACTACTACTGACATTTTAATTTACCTCTTTAATGGAAATATTTACGTGGTTGCGACTTAAAAGTTGCAAATTTGTGTCTATTGTATAATTCATACTTATTTTTCCGCCGTTATCGTTTAAATCGGCTTTAACCTTTTCACCAAAAATACCTAACGACAACTCACCCATAGGGGTCATATAAAAACAGTTGTTTCTAACACCTTTTTCAATAACCATTCGGCTTTTATAAGAACCGTTGCGTTGCATAACCACCGAATTATCGGGCTTTATAAATACGGTTGTTTTTATTTCACCCTCAACCTCTAACAGTTGGCTTTCGTCATAAGAAATATAATAACTTCCGTCCCTTACGCCAAACTTACCGTCGGTTGTAAATTCAATCGAATCGGTATTACCGTCAACCGTTTGTTCGGTTTTAATATCTATTATAACGTCCTTTATCATAAGTTGTTTATATCCACCTTTTGAACTTCGCTTCTGTCAACTTCACTCTCAAGCAAAATACTTGCCTGTGATTTAAAGAATTCGGGCTTGTCGCTAACGTAAAATCGGCTTTTACCGCCGTTTTGGTTTTCAAGAGCATTTTCTTTCAAATACTCTGCCACCGCCTTTGCAGTAGCAGTACCCGCATTTATAAGGGTTACATCTTCACCTAAAACCTTTTTTATTGGCTCACAAAGAACAGGATAATGTGTGCAACCCAAAATCAAAGTATCGGCGCCAAAATCTAAAATTGGTTTTAAGTAGCGTTTTACCGTTTCAAGCACAATAATATCGTCGGCTTTGTACCAACCTTCTTCAACAAGGGGCACAAACAAAGGACAAGCAACCGTTATAACCTGTGCTTTTGGGTTAAGTTTTAAAATTTCGGCTTTGTGTTGACCGCTTTTAACAGTGGCGCTTGTGCCAATTACAGCAATTTTCCCGTTTTTACTCTTTTCCACCGCCTGACGAGAAGCGTGAGAAACTACCTCAAAAAACGGAACGGGCAATTCCTTTGCGGTATCCCCCGCCACCGAAGAAACCGTACCGCAAGCGGCAACTATAAGTTTAACGTCTTGGCTTAATAAAAACTTTTCATCTTGCCTTGCATATTTTTTAATTGTTTCAACACTTCGTGTACCGTAAGGCACACGGCCTGTATCGCCAAAATAAACTATATCTTCATTTGGAAGTTCTTTAATTATTTCCTTTACGACTGTAAGTCCACCCAGTCCCGAGTCAAAAACGCCTATTGGACGCATGTCAGCCATAAAATCAACTCCTTAAATGATTATTCATATTATAATAACATATTATCAAAGTTTTTTCAACCATAATATTATATATAACTATATAGATTATTTGTAAACACAAAAAGGGAGACTTTTCGTCTCCCCCTTTAAAAATTATTTGGTTTTCATACGTTTCACGCTCGACCAAGCCGAATAATACCTCTTGTTTTTATAGGTTTTATACGTACGAATTCTTACGTAATAGGTCTTTTTCGCTCTTAGTTTTTTAATGGTTTTAGCAGTGTAAGATTTTTTAACAGTGACCTTTTTTGATGATTTAAAACTTTTCTTTAACGAATATTCCATTTGATAACCCGAAATATTTTTACTTTGCTTTTTAAATTTAATCTTTAAACTTTTCTTTTGGGCGGTTAGTTTTGATATTTTTGTGGCTTTTGAAACTATTTGAAAATAAAGTACCTTTTTACCGCTGTAATTCCCCTTAAATTTTACTGTTACTTTATATTTGCCAAAGTTTTTTCTGCCCTTTGAGTAAGATACGGTATAATTTGATTTGGAAATAGTTCTACCGTTAGCATCTTTCACCGTTACAGTGGGCGTTCTTTTCTTGCCGTTATAAGTTACTTTTGTTGGAATTTTTACAGTTTTAATTTTTGAAATTTTTGTGCTTTCCAATACCGTACCGCATACCGAACATTTGGTATCAATAGAGCCGTTTGCTGTAAGAGTCGCCTTTGTTTTGACAGTTATAATATTGTAGTTACCATGACCTTTACTACTGTAATGCCAAACAGCATTCTCTAACATTTCATTATATATGCCAATACTAATATTTTTTCTGTTACTACTGCTACCGGTATAGAACACATTGTTTAATTTTTCACACGCATCAAAAGCACCAATACCAATACTTAATATGTTACTCGGTAATATAACCGCTTCTATCGCATCACAATATAAAAACGCATCCGCTCCAATAGATTTTACATTGTCGGGAATTGTAATACTGCTAAGCCCACGGCAATACATAAACGCACATTTGCCAATACTTTCAACTGTATTTGGTATAGTTATATTTTTAAGCGAAACACAATAACTAAAAGTTTCATCACCTATATATTCAACATGATTCCCAAGATTTATATTATTGAGCGAATTACAGTCATAAAAACTAAAATCGCCTATTTCTTTAATACCGTCAGGTATATTTACAGTAGTGAGATTATGACACCAACCAAAAGCGCTGTTTTCAAGATTTACAATACTGCTTGGAAGCGTCACACTTTTTAAAAATTCACATTGATGAAACGCACTATTCCCTATTGTTTCCACGCCTTCCGGCACAATGTAATCCACGTTTTTAATACCTTCGGGATATCTAATCAATTTAGTTTTATCCTTGTTAAACAAAATACCGTCTTGGGAAGAATAATATTCATTATTTTCTGAAACGTTAATAGTTGTCAGCGTTTTACAACCAAAAAACACCTCATCACCAACATATTCAACATTCTTAGGTATAATTACACTCTTTAAATTTGGGCAATCAATCAAAGAATAATTCCCAATAATTAAAACGTTTTCACCTATAACTATATTTTCAAGTTTATCGCAATTACCAAATGCAAATTCACCAATACTCTTGACTGTATCGCCAATAGTTAAACTTGTAATATCATCAAATCCAAAAAAACAATATTCGCCAATGCTAGTAACAGGATAACCTCCAAGAAATGAAGGCACTGCAATATCTCCAACCAATGACTGCATAGCATATACAATAGTCGCTTCACCGTTAGATACTGTATAGGCGTAATGACCTTCTTTGTATTCGGTTTGAGCGTTTATCGTCATACCAAAAGAGAATACCGATAATAAAAACACAAAAGTCAAAATGACCGATAACATTTTTTTCATAAAAGCACCCCCAATGTTTATTTTATTATATCATTTTTACGTAACATTTGCAATAAATAATGCCAAAACAAACCTGCTTTTTTGAATCCCTGATTTTTATTTTAATGAAGTATCGGCTAATGCCGATATGAAGTTATGCCATTGGCATAATGAAGTTTTGCGCTTCGCACAAAATGAAGTTAAGTGTGACAAAAGTCACACTTAATTGAAAAAAGCACCGACAAAGTCGATGCTTTTTTCTGGCTAAAAGTAACCAAGCGGAGCAAAATCGAGGTAAAAGTAAGTAAAAGTAGTGCACATGCTCCGTTAGATAGATTAAAATATGTCAGTTATTAGTTATTGAGGATAAATAAGATTTCATATCCTCAACAAATTGATTTCCACAACGTGCGAGTTCACCCAATACTCTGTCAATACCATTTTCAGTTGTAAACCAATTATCTTTTGTTATATTGTAGCAATGAACAGGGCATACCTTAATCTCAACATTGGGAAAAGCCATTTGATAAAGCATAAGGCAACGTCTGGCATGAAACGCTTTGCAGACAATCAATGCTGTTTTTATATCAATGCCACTTTCGTCAACGGCTTTTCGTGAAAGAAAAGCATTATCACGAGTATGTCTCGATTTATCCTCTCCGATAATTGCATCTATAGGTACACCGTTTTTTGCAAACACATCGATAAAGAACGCGCAGTCGGATTGGTAATCGCCAGTATATATTTCTGCTTTCGAACGAACACCTGGCCATTTATCTCGCTTAACACTAACTCCACCAGAGGGAATAAGCCACTTGGCATAACCTTTATGGTACAGTTCGGCCGCATATTCAGGTTGCTCAGGATGTGACCCTCCCGGCAGAAAGATTGCATCAACCTTTTCAGGCTCATCAGAAATAAAAATATAGTCGGAAATATCCGAAATAATCTTATTCATTTTGCATTCTCCTTCGCTGTGCGGCAGGAAGCGATCAGCATTACACGCAAGGAAGTACACTTTGCAGAAAGTGATTTATATAATTGCTCGTCGATGTAGTTGGTTCTGTGCAACAACTCAAGCCAATACCCTGTTTCACTTGCTTCTTTCAAAGCAATTTCCAACTTAGAAATAAAATCCTTCTTGCCTTGTGCATACTGTGCTTCGTGGATGTTGGCACCGATGCTTGTACCACTTCTGCCGATTTGGTTAGAAATAATGGCTTCCCGATTTTCTTTAAGTTGCCTTACAAGGTTTATAATATCCACAGCAAACTCCATTGAAAGTTCTGCAAGCTTATTTTCTTTCACAAAATCGCCTCCTTTAAAAGTAATTATATCATAAAATTCAGGACATTTCAATGATGCATCGCCAATGGCGACATGATGCATTTGCTACGCAAATATGATGTTGCTCCCTTGGGTCGCAACGATGCGATATTTGCCCCAAAATGTAGCGAAGCCACACATCATTAGGCGAAGCTGTCATCATTGGGTGTTGCCCAACATCATTTGCCGAAGGCAAACATCATTCAAAAAGACCTCTTTTGTCCAGCAGACAAAAGAAGTCTTTTTGTTGGCTGGGGTGGCAGGATTCGAACCTACGCATGCAGCAG
>SVOX01000098.1 GCA_015066165.1 Oscillospiraceae bacterium
TGGAGCATATTGTTGATACGGTGCTTTATTTTGAGGGCGAAAGAAATCAGTCTTACAGAATTTTACGCGCTATAAAAAATCGCTTTGGTTCAACAAACGAAATTGGTGTTTTTGAAATGAGCGAACGTGGACTTAGGGAAGTTGAAAACCCTTCGGCAATGTTGCTTTCTGGCCGTCTTTGCGACGTTTCTGGGGACTGTATTACCTGTGTAATTGAAGGTACACGCCCCATTTTAGCCGAAGTTCAGGGTCTTGTTGCGCCAACCGGTTTTGGAAATCCAAGAAGAACCGCCACCGGTGTTGATTTTAATCGATTAAATCTTTTACTTGCGGTGCTTGAAAAACGAATAGGTATTTATTATTCTAATTTTGACGTTTATGTAAATATTGTCGGCGGTATGCGTTTAGACGAACCCGCAGCTGATTTAGCGGTAGCAATGGCTTTGGTTTCGGGAATTCGAGATATTGCAATTGACCAACATACAGTAGCATTTGGTGAAGTTGGGCTTTCGGGCGAAATCAGAACTGTGTCACGTGCACAGTCCCGTGTAACCGAAGCGGCACGACTTGGATTTAAAAAATGCATTTTACCAAAGCAATGTCTTAAACAAATTACAAACTGCCCCGATTCAATTGAACTTGTCGGTGTCACAACTCTCAAGCAAGCACTCGAGTTTATCCGTTGAGCGTGGTATAAAATGAGGGCAGTTATTGTCGAGCGAATTTACGCTTCCCAGCGTTTCGAGTTGGCAATAACCGTCGTTTTGAAATTTGCAGTTTTCAGCACATTGTATTAAACCCAAAAAAGTCACCTCTAAAGAATAATATTAGCAATTTTGTTTGCTTTATTTAAAAATTTTTAAAGGATTGAAAAATGGAGAATTTAAATTTTATTATTGGAAAAAATTTACAATATCTGCGAAAAAAAAATAAATTCACCCAATCGGAACTTGGGGAAAAGTTAAACTATTCTGATAAAGCGGTATCTAAATGGGAAAAGGGCGAATCTTTGCCACCTATTGACGTTTTTTACAAAATAAGCAAACTTTACAACGTTAGTATCGACAGCATTGTTGGCGAAGAAAAACTAAAAACTGCGGCCATAGAAACCAAAGATATGCGCAAGCGTTACCTTCATATAACACTTTTAAGCATATTGGCTGTTTGGCTTGTGGCGCTTATTTTGTTTGTTTCTTTTGATATTTTTGCTCATATTAGTACTTGGATGTGTTTTGCTTGGGCAGTTCCGGTTTCTTTTGTTGTTGGAATAGTGTTTGATGCTATTTGGAACAAGTGTAAATTCTTGTTTTGGTTTGTTTCTTTCCTTGTTTGGACGTTGCTTTTATGCCTAGCGGTTCAATTGTTGAGTTTTAATATTTGGAAAATCTTACTCATCGGCATACCGTTGCAAATCGCTGTTATAATATGGTCGAAAATGGTGAAAAAATGATTATCGGTAACGATTGGGACGAAATATTAAAAGAAGAATGGCAAAAACCTTATTTTTTGGAACTTTGCGATTATTTGGATATTGAATATGCAAACGCTACGGTTTATCCAAAGCGAGAAGATATTTTCAAAGCGTTTGAATATACCTCTTTTGATGAAACAAAAGTGGTAATAATAGGACAAGACCCATATCACGGTGAAAATCAAGCACACGGGCTTTGTTTTTCGGTACAAGAAGGTGTACGTTTTCCGCCGTCACTTAAGAATATATTTAAAGAACTTGAAACCGATGTTGGCAGACCTATCGGTCAAAGCGGTCAACTTGACAGTTGGGCAAAGCAGGGCGTGCTTTTACTTAACAACGTTTTAACAGTCCGTCAAGCAGAACCCACAAGCCACAAGGGTAAGGGTTGGGAAATTTTTACCGATAAGGTAATAGAACACCTTAATAACAAGTCAACCCCGGTCGTGTTTTTGCTTTGGGGTGCCCATGCCGAAAAAAAGGCGCAAAAAATAACAAATCCAATACATAAAAAACTTGTGAGTGTTCATCCAAGTCCGCTTTCTGCTCACAGGGGCTTTTTCGGGTGCCGTCATTTTTCAAAAACAAATGAAATTTTAAGAGAGAATAACCTTAAAGAAATTGTTTGGTAAAAATTAGTCGTTGACAAATTATGTCAAATGGGGTATAATTTATCCATAATTTTTACAAAAAAGGTGAAATTTATGTCAGAAGGTATGATTCGCGCTGTTGATAAAATGGGAAGAGTGGTTATTCCTAAAGAATATCGCAAACAACTTGGCATAGAAAATGAAGTAGATAGTTTTGAAATTAAATGCGAAGGCGATAAACTAATTCTTAAAAAACATCAACCATATTGTGTTTTTTGCAATCAAATTGGTCCCAGTGTAAAAATTGCCGGACACGATGTTTGCATTAATTGTATTGACCGCTTGAACGAGGCAAGAGAACAATTAAAATAAACACTTGACAAGGGCTTTTTTTGGTGGTATAATTTTTAAAAATGTTAAATGCAAAGACGGAATTATTGCTTAATTTCGGTGTTCAGAGAGCCGTGCGGTTGGTGCGAGTGCGGTACACTTTTTTAAGTCAAGTCTCATTCCTGAGCATAGCGGCTGAATTTTTAGTAAGTTGCTACGGCACGCTCCGTTATCAAGGCGAAAAGCTTGTTAGAGCTTTAATGAGTGACCGTTTTATACGGTAAACAGGGTGGTACCGCGAAGTTTATTCGTCCCTGAGAGTGTTATACATTCTCAGGGCTTTTTTAATGTTGGAAAGAAGGTATTTTATGAAAATTAAAATTGCAGACAGAACATTGTGCCGTGGCAGTGCAGTGCTCGGTTTTAAAGAGAAAATCGAGATTGCACGTCAATTGGAAAAACTTTGTGTGGATACAATTGAACTACCTAAAATAGAAAATGATAAGACTGATATTTTATTAACCCGTACAATTGCATCATTTGTAAAAAATGCTGTGATTTCGGTTGCGGCTGTAACAAAAGAAGACGTTGAAAAAGCGGCTTTGGCGCTCAATACTGCACAAAAACCATTGATAAGGGTTGAACTTCCCGTTTCTTGTGTTGGAATGGAATATTCGTTGCATATTAAAGCCCCAAAAATGATTGAAGTAATAGAAGAAACTGTGGCTTTTGCGAAGAATAAAAATATAGACGTTGAATTTTGCGCTATTGACGCCACAAGAGCCGAACCTGACTTTTTGAAAGAAGCCGTAAAAACTGCAGTAAAAGCAGGTGCAAAAACGGTTACTTTGTGTGACACAACAGGTGAAATTTTGCCTGATAAATTTGGCGAATTTGTTAGCGAGTTTACAAATTTGGGCGAAATAGCAGTTATGTGCGAAAATAAAAACGGTTTGGCTGCGGCTGATGCTATTACAGCAGTTAACGTGGGTGCCGTAACGGTTAAAACCTGTGTTGATGGAGAGATTACCCCACTTGAAACCTTTGCAAGTATTATTAAAAACTGCGGTATAGGTTATGATTTTGAGTCGGCAGTAAAATTCACCGAACTCAACCGCATTATCAACCAAATAAATTGGATATTAGGCAACGTTAAAAATGAAAAAAGTTCAATTAACGTGGTTTCTAATGATGATAATAAAATGGAACTTGACGCTAAAGATGATAAAGAAACAGTGCTTTCGGCTGTTTTAAGTTTGGGTTACGATTTGTCTGAAGAAGACGGCGCAAAAGTTTATGATGAATTTTTGCGTGTAGCCGATAAAAAGCGTATAACCGTTAAAGAACTTGATGCCATTGTTGCTAACGTTGCTTTGCAGGTGCCCCCAACTTACAAACTTGTAAATTACGTTGTAAACAGCGGTAATATAATTACTTCTTCGGCTCAAATCACTCTTGACAAACAGGGTGAAACTTTGCAAGGCATTGCTACGGGCGACGGTCCTATAGATGCTGCGTTCAGAGCGGTTGAACAAATTATTGGAAGACATTTTGAACTTGACGATTTCCAAATTCAATCGGTTACAGAAGGTAAAGGCGCTATGGGCGGCGCTGTTGTAAAACTTCGCAGTGAAGGAAAATTATATTCAGGTAACGGTATTTCTACCGATATTATTGCCGCAAGTATTAAAGCATATATTAATGCGGTAAATAAAATAGTTTACGAGGAGATATAAAATGAAACTGGCTTTTTCTACAAAGGGTTGGCATGAAAGCACTTTTGCGCAATTTTGTGATATAGCAAAAGATTTAAAGTTTCAAGGTATTGAACTTCATAATATACATAATCGTCTCTTTAACGATAAAGATGGTGCTTTTCATGACTATACCGCCGCAAAAACGGTGAGAAGTCTTTACGAAAAGAAATTGTCAATTCCTTGTATTGATACTATTTGCAACCTTTCGCAAAAGGAAGAAGAAAATCAAAATATAGAAGAAATTGAAAAATGTATTGAAATTGCATCAAATTTGCATATCCCTTACGTTCGTATAAAAGCGTTTGGCAAAGAAAATTATGGCGAAGTTCGTGAAACTGTTGAAAAAGTGTTGCCCAAAGCCGAGCAAAACGGCATTGTGCTTTTGGTTGAAACTTCGGGCATATTTGCTAATACAAAAAATCTTTGCGAACTTCTTGACAGTTTTGCTCACGATAATTTGGCGGCTTTGTGGGATATGTATGCAACCTATTTTGTAGCAGGTGAAGATGCTGAAACCACAATTAAAAATTTGGGTGCTTACGTAAAACACGTTCACATTAAAGATGCTGTTAAAACCCAAAACGGTGCTGAATTTTGCCTTATTGGCGAAGGCGAAATGCCGATTGGCGATATGATGTTAGGACTTCGCTCGGTTAATTTTGACGGTTTCATATCGCTTGAATGGACGCCCGAATGGTGTGAAGAACTTGACGATATGGAGATTATTTTCTCACATTTCGTTAATTATATGAAGCAGTTTGGCGATACTAAAAAGAGCGATTCGCTCTATTATAACCGTGCTCATACGGGTAGATACGTTTGGGAAAAAGACCGTCTTATTGATTGTACTTTCTCGCAAGTTCTTGACCGTATGGTAGAAGAATTCCCCGACCAATATTGTTTTAAATATACAACACTTGATTACACAAGGACCTACAGCGAGTTCCGTGACGATGTTGATACCTTTGCACGTTCACTTATAGCACTTGGCGTAAAAGCGGGTACTCACGTGGCTGTTTGGGCTTCTAACGTTCCGCAGTGGTATATTGCTTTTTGGGCAACCGTAAAACTCGGTGCAGTTTTGGTAACTGTTAATACCGCTTACAAAATCCACGAAATTGAATATCTCTTGCGTCAGTCTGATACACATACTTTAATTATGACCGAGGGCGCTAAAGACTGTCACTACGGCGAAATTATTGCTGAACTTTGCCCCGAACTTGAAAATACAAAACCCGGCTCACCGCTTCACAGTAAGCGTTTGCCTTTCCTTCGCAACGCTATTACCGTTGGCTTTAAGCAAAAGGGTTGTCTTACTTGGGAACAAGTGATAGAACTTTCAAGTCAGGTTCCCGTTTCTGAAGTTCACAGAATGGCAGCCGCAGTTGATAAGGATGACGTTTGTAATATGCAATACACTTCGGGTACAACAGGTTTTCCAAAAGGTGTAATGCTTACCCACTATAACGTAGTGAATAACGGTAAATATATTGGCGACCAAATGGAACTTTCCACAGCCGATAGAATGATGATTCAAGTACCTATGTTCCATTGTTTTGGTATGGTGCTTTCTATGACTTCGTCAATGACTCACGGTGCTACAATGTGCCCGATGCCTTATTTCTCGGCAAAGTCTTCATTGGCTTGTGTTCATAACGAGCATATCACTGCATTTAACGGTGTTCCCACAATGTTTATTGCAATGATGAACCATCCCGATTTTAAAAAGACCGATTTTTCATATATGCGTGTTGGTATTATGGCGGGTGCAAACTGTCCTGCCGACCTTATGAAAAAAGCAACCGAACCCGATAATATGAATATGAAAGAAATTGTTTCGGTTTACGGTCAAACCGAGGCGGCACCCGGTTGCACAATGAGCAGTTA
>SVOX01000099.1 GCA_015066165.1 Oscillospiraceae bacterium
TGATTTCTTTCGCCCTCAAAATAAAGCACCGTATCAACAATATGCTCCATTACCTTTGGACCCGCAATATCGCCGCCTTTGTTAACATGTCCCACAATAAAAAGCGGAATATCAAGCGACTTGCAAGTACGAAGCAAAAGATTTGTGCATTCCCTTACCTGAACAATACTGCCCGTTGACGAAGATAACTCGGCAATTTGCATTGTTTGAATTGAGTCAATCATAACAAGTTGCGGTTTTTGGGAAATTATATAGTTACTAACAACCTGTGCATCAGTTTCGGTCATAACGGTAATATTATCACTTGTAACGCCTATACGCTCGGCACGCATTTTTATTTGGGTTGCCGATTCTTCACCCGATACGTAAAGTATTGATGCGGTATTTTGCAAAGCATTGCAAATTTGCAAAAGAATTGTAGATTTACCAATACCGGGGTCACCCGAAAGTAACACACCCGCACCTTTAACAATTCCGCCGCCAAGCACACGGTCAAGTTCAACTATACCTGTTACGTAACGCTTTTCATCAGTTATATCTATTTGAGAAAGTGGCTTTGCCACAGCATTTGAAACAACCGCCGATGCAACAGTTTTATTGGGAGAAGAAACCCTTACATCTTCTTCCAAAGTACTCCAACTATTACAAGACGGGCATTTGCCCATCCATTTGGCAGTTTCATAGCCACACTCACGGCAAACATATACAACTTTAGATTTGGCTGCCATCTTTATACTCCTTAAAATATTCCAAAATTCCGCAATAAATACCAAACGATAATTTGTTTTGATATTCTTTTGTTTTCAACTTTTCAAGTTCTTGCCTATTACTCAGAAAACCGCATTCAACCAACACCGCAGGAATTGTTGCATTATAAAGCAAATACGTACTGCTTGTTGCTTGTTTGTTAACCCGTGTATTTTCGGGTTGAATGAGCGCAACGATAGAGTTTTGAATTTTTTCACCCAAAAAACGTGCTCTATCATCTTTACTGTAAAAAACTTGCGAACCAAAAGCCGAAGAAGTGGTAAACTTATTTAAGTGAATACTCACAAAAATTGCATCTTTATAATCATTCATCAAATCAAGCCGATTTTTAAGGTCGCTTTTCTTTTTTGAAGATATTTTTGAATCTTCGGTATCTTCGGTTGAGACATCAGATTCTCTTGTCATTATAACACGAAATCCATTTTGTTTCAAGAACTTTGCAAGAGTTTGCGAAATGTTCAAATTTATATCTTTTTCAACTGTTCCGTCAAACGCCACTGCACCGCCGTCAAACCCGCCATGGCCAGCGTCAATTATAACGGTTTTTAAATTTTGCAAATTTGCGTTTGCAAGAACCGCACCATGACCTATGGCATAAAAATAAACAAAAATCGCAAAGCTTAACAAAATCAAAAACAAAGGTATTGTTGCTTTTCTAAAAAAATTCAAATTTTTCACCACCAAAAATTCCTTACTAATTTTATGAAATTTTTGGTTAATATATTCTAACAAAAAGCGAGGAAGACTGCCGAAAATCAGCAGTCTTCCTTGCTTGAAAGGGAGATCCAAAAAAGAGAAATAATCAAATTATAATAGGTATTACTGTTCTAATCAAAAAAACGTTAAAAAATATTATTAATTATATTTTTTATCCCAGCAAAACCCCAATGTTAAAATCAATTTCCTTATCATTTAACTTATACTTATCGGCAAGACCGGGTCCGCAAGCCGCTGAACCCACACCTGTAACCTTATAATCGATTCTAAGGTGTGTTTTACCGTCTTTAATTAATTCATCTGTATGTTCCGCTTTTGTTAACGCTTCTGTCGAATATTTAGAAACGTTAAACTCAAATTCACTTTGTGACTTAAAGGTCATATTACCAATTTTAAGCATTTTTGCAAAGTTGTGGTTGCCGTGCTCTTGCGGACGTGAATATTTAACATATTCACTTTCGGCAGTGCTGTTATAAAGGCCAATTTTTGAAGCATGACAAAGGTCACAATAACTCTCAAACGGACCGTTTGCATAATATGTAAACTCATTCACACTGTCGGGCAAAGAAAGTTCAAAGCCCAAGCGTGGCAAGAAGAACGCATCCTCACGAACTTTGCCGTTTACCGAAATATCAATTTCGCCGTTTTCATAAATTGCAATGGTTTGATTGTATCTGAAGTAAGGCACTCGAGAAACACCGGCAAGTGAACAGTTCGCAATAATTTTACCGTTAACAATATTGCAATCATAGACTTTTGAGAACTGACAGTCAATATTTTCGCCTTGCCAAATATTCACCCTTGCCCAACGAACGTTAAAGCCCTTATCGTTATCAATTGGAGCCCTGTAAGAAGTCAGATGCACTTTATCAGCAAGTTGCTCTACTCCGTTTACAACAATGCTTGTAAAAGTGGCATAACGCTTTGAAAATACAAGGTTAAAATTATTGCCCGAAGCATAAATATTAAATTGGTCTTCAGTAAGTTTTGCCAACTTTTGCAAGGTTTTTTCTTGTATTTCAAACTCTAATTTATGCTGTGTATGGGCATATTCTTTACCGCCCTTTTTAAGAGAACAATTAAGATATGCACCGTATTTGCAATTAACCTTTTCGTATGGAATTTTCAGTTCAACCGTTGTGTGTGGCAATGCCTCTAAAACAAACATTTTACTTTCTATTACTTCACCGTCAACTGCAATTTCATACGTAAATTCATATTCATTAAGGTTTGTAAAATCTAAACGGTTATAAACCTTTAAAACACCGTCTTCAAAACTTGTTTTAATAGGTTGATACGCGGCTTTTGCTTCCAAAGTACCCGCTTTAAAACTGCGGTCTGCAAACACTAAACCGTCACAGCAGAAGTTGTTATCGTGGGTTAGTTCACCCTCAAAATCGCCGCCGTATTTTTCGATACCGTCAACAGTTACAACGTGATCAGCCCATTCCCAAATACAACCACCTATAAGCTTGGGATATTTATCAAACATTTCGTTATAATCCCAAACGTCGCCTGGGCCATTACCCATAGCGTGTGCATATTCACAAAGAAATACGGGAGCTGTGATTTCGGGATTATTTGCCAAAACTTCAATCCAATTAGTAGAACTGTACATTCTTGAATATACGTCGGCGTTAGCCACTTCACCCTTACGTGAAGCATCTTCACAGTGAACCAAACGTGTTTTATCACGATTTCTTGTCCACTTTACCATCTTTAAATGATTGGGACCGTGACCGCTTTCGTTTCCTGTGGACCAAAAGATGATACTTGAATGGTTTTTAAACATTTCAACCATTCTTTCCATTCTTTCAAGATGTTCCTTTTCCCACACAGGATTAGTGCCGGGCCAAATTTCATCTTCTACGTCAAATTTATATTCAACATTAGGAAGTCTTCTTAAAAAACCATGGGCTTCAATATCGGTTTCACATATCACATAGAACCCCATCTCATCGCACATTTCGATAAACCTTGGATGTGGGGGATAGTGAGCGGTACGAACACAGTTAATATTCAGTTCTTTCATTAATTCTAAATCACGGCGAAGCTCATTTTCGGTTTGACACCAACCGCCAAATTTGCTTGTGTCGTGATGGTTTACACCGTGGAGTTTTACAGCCACACCATTTACAAGCAGTGCGTAATCCTTTGATACTTCAATTTTGCGAAGTCCTGCCTTAAACTCAATTACTTCACCCGCACACTCTACAGTAATATCGTAAAGTTCGGGCTTTTCGGCGTTCCAAAGTATTGGATTTTCGGGAGCAAAACTAAATTCACCCTCGATTTCTTTTTCACACAAAGTCTTACCTTTATAAGCAAACTTAATGTTAATTTTTTTATCAACCTTAACATTAAAAGTTTTATCATCAGATAAAATTTCTATATCTTCAAGATGATTTTCGGGACGGTTAAGAATATACACATCCCTGAAAATACCGTTATATCTAAAAGCATCTTGGTCTTCAAGATAACTGCCTACACACCACTTTAAAACTTTAACAGTAACAGTATTTGCGCCTTTATTAACAAATTTTGTAATATCAAACTCACTGCGAAGATGGCTTCCTTGAGTAAAACCTACATACTCACCGTTTATGTAAAGAAAAGCGCAAGATGAAACACCTTCAAAAATGAAATAATATTTACCAGAAAGTTTTTCTATAGTAAACTCACGCTTGTAAACACCGCAAGGATTATCATCCGGTACATAAGGCGGATCTACGGGATAAGGATAGTTTACATTTGTATAATTTGGATTTTCATAACCTCTCAACTGCCAACAAGAAGGAACGTCAATTTTATCCCACTTTTCAATGATTTCAGGTACATCTACATCCTTTTCAAAGTAAGCAAAATCCCATTCGCCGTTTAAAAGCGTATAGGTTGCCGCACCTTTTGGAATATAATGCGCCCTTGGAGATAAGCGGTTTTCACTTGTTTTTTGACAGTTTTCATAAATCCTCATATAAACTCTCCTATCGTACTATTATTTATTTTTTATAACAAGCATATTAAAAAATTGGCTTTTAATATGTTGAAAAAATCATTCGTAATCTACTACGTCAACCCAAGAAAGTAAAAATTCGCGCTCATGTTCGTTACCCTTAACCGACTGTGAAGCGGCTACTATAGGCAACCATTTTTGAACGTATTGTTTTGCAGTATCACTCTTTTTGCAAAACAAATTCAAATATTTTTCAGCGTTTTCTTCTTCACCTGCAAGGCAGAACAAAAGGTATGTTCTTGCCACGTCAGCAGATGCGTTACCCTGAGTTGCGTGAGCCCAGTCGATAACGTAATAACTACCATCTTCTTTTACTATAACATTTGAAGGATCAAAATCACCGTGGCAAACCTTACTGTGTTTAGGCATACCTTCAAGGCGGGTGTGAAGTTCGTAACGGGTAGTGGCATCAAGATTGGTTTCACTGATTTTTCGGTTCATTTTATCCTTTAGTTTTGTAAGTAAGGGGGATTTTTGTGCGTGAATTTGCATTTGCACATCAACAAACTGTTCAAGATATTTATCGTAATTATCGGGGTCTTCTTTCATATAATCTGCTAAAGATTTGCCCTCAATAAATTCACTTACAATAGCCCATTTACCTTCAAAACGTGCTACTTCAAGAACTTTTGGCACAAAAAGATTTGTTTCTTCAATTCTTGATTGATTTAACGCTTCGTTTAAAATACCGGATTTTGAATAGTTTTCATCAAAAACCATTATACATTTATCGCCATCTCTATATACGGTTTTACCTGTTCTTTTAGCAACAATATTATCAAATTTCATATTTTTTCCTCCTTGCATTAAACCTTAGGCATTTCTTTTTCTTGGAAGTGCTTACCATAATAAGCATTTAAGTACATTTGCTTAATTTCACTCATAAGCGGATAACGTGGATTAGCGCCTGTACATTGGTCATCAAATGCCTGTTCGGTCATATCATCAAGGCGGTCAAGGAAGTCTTTTTCGTCAATGTCATAATCTTTAATGGTTTCCTTAATGCCAACCTTTGCTTTAAGATCGTTTATCGCTTTAATAAGGTTTTCAAGTTTCTCCTCATCAGTCTTACCGCCAAGACCTAAATAATCGGCAATTTCGGCATAACGGGCAAGAGTATGCGGGTGGTCGTATTGAGAGAAGGTACCCATTTTTGCAGGTGCTTCACTTGCATTAAAGCGAATAACTTCTTCAATCATAAGAGCATTGGCAACACCGTGGGGCAGGTGGTGGAAAGCGCCAAGTTTGTGTGCCA
>SVOX01000100.1 GCA_015066165.1 Oscillospiraceae bacterium
GAAACTTTTTAATTTATTTAGCAAACTTTTGGCGTTTTTTTTAATAATTTAAGAAAAAATGTTGAAAAGTGGATTTGAAAATGTTATTATAAGAATAACATTTTGCTCAAACTTATCATTTGAGGTGTAGGAATATGAAGATTGAATATGAAAGAAGCAATCCCCGTTTTGCATTCGGGGGAGCGGAATTTTCGAGTGAAAAAACCCATTGGCGCGAAAAAAGTGACGATAAACTTTTATACAGAAGATCGCAGTTATCGGTAGGTATTCTTCATTGGCACGAAAATTTAGAGGTGTGTAAACTTGTAAAAGGTGACGCCGTTTTTACAATTGAAGATAAAAAATATAAATTCAGCGAAGGGGATATTGTAATTATTCCGGGCAAAAGTCTTCATATGCTTGAGTGTGAGGGCGACCATTTGGCTGATGTATTTTTAATACCGCTTCATAAATCACGTTCCGTGATAACCGAGTTTCCGGCTGTTCCTTGCTTTATTACACATGAACAAATAACGGCGATTGACGGTTTGGAACAAGAGATTAATTATTTATTTGAACGTATAAACTGTGAATTTTCTGATAAAAAACCCTATTACGCTTCTATAGCGTTTGCTTATGCTTTAAACGTTATATGCGTTCTTTCACGTAATTTTAATATTCAAAAAATACAAAGGGTTAAAAATGCGGAAATTTTGGAACCTGTTTTAAACGAAATAAGAACTGATGCTACCAATGCTGAGTATTCACTTTCATATTTTGCTAAAAAACTTGGTTACACAACCGAATATTTTTCATACATATTTAAAGAGTATGCAGGTGTTGGTTTTAAATCGTTTCTTGATAGGCAACGCATAGAAGAAGCCAAACGAATTATGGTACAAAGCGACGTTTCAATTTCGCAGTTGGCAATTATTTGCGGATATAATAATGTGAGAACCTTTAATAACCGCTTTAAAGAACTGGAAAATATGAACCCTTCTCAATTTCAAAAAACGGTTTCAAAACGGCAAAAATCATTTAAAGAAATTATATAAAACAAGAAAAAATCCCGAAAAAAACGGAATGTTATTGGTATGTTTTATAACATACATTGACACCATTTTTTCGGGATTTTATAATTAATATATAACCGAAAGGAGAGTTATATATGAAAAAGATTTATATTACAGGTCCCCACAAAGTTGAAATTAAAGAAGTTCCTACTCCAACCCCAGGTCCCGGTGAACTTTTAATTAAGACCGAACTTTCGGGTATTAGCGCCGGTACTGAAATGATGTTGTATCAAGGTACTTTCCCGAACTTTGAATTAAAGAAATGGCCACAATGGACTGATTATCCCGTATGTCCGGGTTATGAACTTGTTGGTACTGTTGTTGCCATTGGTGAAGAAGTTAAGGGCGAAGTTAATATGTCACAACTTGATTCACTTCAACCAAAAAGTGCAACTTTAATGAACAAAGCAAGTGATTTCAAAGTAGGCGACCGTGTTGTTTGCCTTGGTGAACACGCTGAATATGCTTGTCTTCCTGCTGAATTTGTTACCAAAGTGCCAGACAATGTATCTTCCGAAGATGCAACACTTGCGGTTTTAGGTACAACTTCAACCCACTGTTTACACCGTGCAGACATTGATTTTGGTGATACTGTTGCTATTATCGGCGCAGGTGTTTTGGGCTATCTTGCTACTCAACAATTAAAGGTTGGCGGTGCTTCAAGAGTTATCGTTATTGATATGGATGAAAGCCGTCTTGATATAGTTAAAAAAGCAGGTGCAGATGTTGTACTTAACCCTACAAAGTGTGATATTGTAGAAGAAATTATGAAAGTTAACAACGGTATTTTGGCTGATGTTGTAATTGAAGCCAGCGGTGCCCGTGGCACTGAACAAACAGCGCTTGATATTGTACGTGACCGTGGTAAAGTTGTAATTCTCGGTTGGCATACAAGCCCAATGAACTTCCAGTTTGGCGACTTTTATTTCAAGGAAGTAACACTTTTGGCAACCAGAGCCGGCGGTCCTGAAGCAGGTCTTCCTTACGCTTATGTTCGTTGGACAACCGACCAATCACTTAATAACAGTATTAAACTTATCAGCGAGGGCAAGGTTACAGGCAAATACTTTGAACCATCTGTGTTCGATTACACCGATATTGAAAAAGTTTACGAAATGATTTCTAATCGTGACCCCAAAATCGGTATGCAAGCAATGTTAAAGTGGTAATTTAAAGTTTAAAGGACGAGAGAAATCTCGTCCTTTTTGCTCGCAGTTTTACAAGTCAGTCATATTTTAGTAATGTTTTTAAAAAGTATGAAAAAATTTCCCCGTTTGAATATAAGAAATATTATGAAAAAACAGGTATATCATAGTGATATACCTGTTTTTATATAACGAAGTTAATACATTAGCGAAGCAAACTTCATTACGAAGTAACTTCATTGCCGAAGGCAACTTCACTTGCCCAATAGGGCAAACTTAATTAAAATAGTGGTGGCGGGTCGAGTTCAGGATTTAATAGATTAATTCTTTCATTGGTCATACGTGCGTAGAACATACAGTCAAGAACGGGTTGAATTTCATCTTCGTTTTCAAATGCCACTTGTTGTGACTGTTTCTTTAATTCTTCGGCTTTTTCGTAATCGGCATCAATTCTTGCGATTATTGACTGACCAAGTAAAGAATAAATTTTTCTATGAATGTTTAAATATTTCCAAGAATCTTTTTGACACGGGTCTTCAACGTTAAGATGCGCTTCAATGAAAGGTGCAATATCTTCCATTGCTTTGACAGATGCCTCAAGACCTGCTTTAAATTCGGGTGCGTTAAGCGGTTTTTGGTCACGGATAACCGCAATATCAAAACTCTTTGATAAAAGTGCAAAATAATCGCAAAGAATGTCAACCGCATCCTCACCAAAGGTTGCGGCATATAAATCACGTTTCATTTTTTCAAAGTCTATACCGTGATTCCAAAGTGATTTACCAATCGAAGTCATAGCAATAGAAGAGGGGAAAGCATTACGTTGCAACTGACAACTAATAAATCCGTCAAGAGTTAAGTTATCAAAATTTTTCATATCTTCGTGGGCGATTTTTGCAATGGCTTCACCGCCTGCGTCGAAAATGTGGTCCCACATAAGATGATAGTCGAAGTCGATAGCGTCACCCTTGTAATACTTTCTCCATTCGTGTAAGTACGCTAAGTTATCATCAACTGTTACAGGCAAACAAAACCGTTGTGCTTGTAAGGTGGTATTGTTTTAACGTAGAAATCGTCAGGGAAAGACTGGCCGTATGTACGGGAAATTGGGGCAAACATCATCATCATATTATCAGGATTCTTAATTTCGGTAGCGGTGGGGTGAGCACGGTTTGTACCGATACTAAACACGATTTGTGTTTTAAGTCCTTTTTCAACCAGTTTATCTGTGATAGCGTTTACCATATTGATATAATGCGCTGAATAGCGGTCAACCTTCATACAATCGTCACATTCGCAGCAGTTATTGTACCAGTCGCCAAGCCAATAGTGGATAACATCAACATCGGGGTTTTCTTCGGCATATTTTAGTACTTGGTTAACGAGTTTTTCGTGAACCAATGGGTTAGAATAGCAAAGTTGGGTTTGCAAAGGGCGGTTGTTCCAACACTTGCGTTCACCATCTACAAGGGCGCATATATCGTGGAATTCCTGTGGAATATCTTCGTATTCGTATTTATGCCAACCGTCGTCGGGAAGACCAAATGCGGTACAGTTCCAACCGTGTCCCATTCTGTGAAGCAAAAGACCACGTTTTTTAATTTCTTTAGACATAAGTTTAACGTATTCTTCAGACTGTTCGACAGTATATGGTTCGGGTTCTTTCACAGTGCTATATTGATGTTCGTACCAACGTTGGAAAAATTCGTGGCCTTTACTGAACTGAATATAATATCCGTTAAAGCCAACTTTTGGTATCCATTCAATCATATCAAGGGCATTTTCAATAGAAATAGCACCTTCAATACACATTATGCGGTGACGTTTGTCAGCCGCTTCTTTAATATCAATATCTTTAGTATTTGCGGTTTTAGGGTAATGAGTACCGTTGGGACCAGGTCTTACCCAAGTGATGCCCCATTCTTCTAAAAGGCGATACACACCAAGAAGCACACTTCTAGGGTTTGAGCCGGCAATATAACCTTTTTTATCTTTTACAGAGATAGCGTAAGCGTCGTCACGGTAGGGGTCTTTTAGTTGCATTTCCACGCTAAAATCTTCAAAACAGCCAAGAGAAATTTGCGTCTTAACGCCTAATTTCGCAAGATATTTTTCAAGTTCTTCACGAGCGAAAGCAATAACTTGATTGTTCATATTTTTACCTCCATATATTTATAAAATATATTCTATTATCATTTTAGCATTATAAAAGTTTTACTTCAAGAATAAATGTGGTATTTTTTGGTAAATTTGTGGTGTGTTTTGTAAAGTTTTAAATGAATTTTCGCCAATTTATTGACAAAATATGTTGTTTTATGTATAATCAACTTGTAAAATATGAATTTGGGGGGATTTTTTGAAAAGTAAATATGAACTTCATCCGGCTTTAATGAATAATACTTATCCGCTTAAAATTCGAATTCAAAAACAGTCCTCTAACGGTTATATTCACTGGCACGAAAACCTTGAAATGCTCTATTTTTTAGAGGGCGAATGTAACGTTATTAACGGAAATGAAGAATTGTTTGTAAAATCTGGTGAAATTGTTATCTTCAATTCTGAAGCGGTACATTATTTAAAGGCAAAGGACAATCCTTGCAAATATATTATTGTTCAGCTTGATACAACTTATTTTGAGGCGATGGGCTTTAATATAAGTGATTCTAATATTAAAAAGATTATAAACGACCAAGAAATTGGTGCAATTTTGAAAAACGCCTTAACCGAGCAAGAAAATGCTTTGCCTTACTATCAAGAAAGTGTTAAGGCAATGATGATGGAAGTTTTGGTTATAATTTTTAGAAAATATTTGGAAGAAGATACCAAAAGTAATGAACTTTCAAACAAATTAAAACTTATAAAAAAGGTTGCAAAATATGTAAAGCGTCATTACGACGAAGAATTAACAGTTGAGCGAATTAGTGAAGAATGCGGTTATTCAAGGTTTTATATTTCAAAAACTTTTAAAGAAATCACCGGTTTTACTGTGGTTTGGTATATAAATGCCGCACGTATTGAAAAAGCAAAGTCGTTGCTTAAAAACGGAGATTTAAGTATGGGTGAAATTGCGTTGCAGTGCGGTTTTGGTAATCAGTCGTATTTTGGTAAAGTTTTTAAAAGAATTGAAAACATTTCACCCCACGAATATAAAGCAAAAAACAGGCATTAAAAAGGAAGATGCGTTTAGCATCTTCCTTTTTTAGTATCAAATATTATATAACCGATGCATTACCAATAAGTTCGGGGGCTCCGACTTCGGGATTAGCAACACGGATTCTTCCTTTAACCATACGACTATACATATGACAATCGAATACAGGTTGTAAGAAATCTTCATTTTCAAAAGCAAAACGAATAGATTCGTCACGGAGTTCATTTGCTTTTTCGTAATTACCGTCAATTCTTTCTAAAATTGATTTTGC
>SVOX01000101.1 GCA_015066165.1 Oscillospiraceae bacterium
AAAACAAACCGCAAAGGGTATTTCGGTTATTATGGAATGTATGGAAAAATTCGCCCGTAACCGTTATGATGAGCTTGAAAATAATCGTTTCTATAAGGGTACCGAGGTACCGGCAAGTTCTTTGCGTTATATGGGCGTTAAAGCGGGTAATAACGGTATGGATTTGGGCTATGGCGAAGTTTATTTCGTTTTTTATACCGATAAAACTAAAGAAGAAATTTTTGCCGAGTTTGACGAACTCCACAAGGAAATCGCTGAAAAGTTAGCACCCCTTGGCATTATTGGCGACGGCTTTAAAATGCAAACTCGTTTCTTCCACTACGTTTGGTGTGAGCCCGATAGCGAAGATATACGCATTATGCTTGAAAGTGCAAGAGAAACCACAGGTAAAGAACCGGCGGTTTGTGCTTCCTGTCTTTCGGATTTGTCGGTTATTTCTAAACACGGCAGTGATAAAGCGTTTGGTTTTGGTATAGGTCGTGCCTTTACTATGGATGGCGGTTCACATCAACCTAACGAGTTTATCGAATGTGATAGGTTGGTTGAATTTACAAAAACAATTGCGGCTTACATTTTAAAAGTTTTGGGATAAATTTTCAAAAAGTCAATAATTTACTAAAAAAGGGCATAAAAGTACTTTACTTTTTTGCCTTTTATGTTATATATTTATATTGTATAAAATTATAATTGTGAAAAACCTTGGAAAGAGGACGTTGTTATGAAAATTATAGGATTGGAACAAAGGCAAGCCGAATTGGCAGAGCTTACCGCTAAACGTTTGAATCTTAAATTTAACGGTGAAATTGAATTTAAAGAGAGCGACTGCCTTCGTGTTTATAAAGACGGCGAAAAGGTTGTGGTGGAATACAGTGAACTTTGTGAAGTGTTCCGTGGGCTATCTTTTGTTGACCGTGTGGTAAAAGAAAACTGCAAAATTGAGCAAAAATGTTTAATCCCTTTTAGAGCAACTTCTCTTGATATGAGCCGTAATGCAGTTATGACGGTTGAGGCAGTTAAGGACTGGATTGTGCTTAACGCCGCTATGGGTCTTAATGGGTTGTATCTTTATATGGAAGATGTTTATACTATCCCCGAATATCCGTATTTTGGTCATCAGCGTGGCAGATACACAAAAGAAGAACTTCGTGAAATTGAAAGTTATGCTAACGATTTTGGTATTGAAATTACACCTATTATCCAAACCTTAGGTCATTTAAACGCCTTAAAGGGTTGGGATTGTTTCAACTCTTTGTGGGATATAGACGATATTCTCATGGTTGATAATGACGAGGTTTATGAGTTTATTGAGGCCGAAATACGTGCTATTCGTGAATCTTTGCCAAATGCTAAAGTTATAAGCGCCGGTATGGACGAGGCAACTATGATGGGCCGTGGTAAATATATGGATAAATACGGTCAACCTGATACAGTAAAGTTGTTTTTGAAGCACCTTAACCGTGTTACCAAAATTTGTAATAAATATGGCTTCAGAACTATTGCCGATACAGATTTGCTTATGAGTCTTCGTTACGGTGAATATTGGTCGGCTGAAAATAAGATTACACCCGATATGATAGAAGATTTTCCCGAAGATTTTATTATTGCTTATTGGGATTATTACCACTACCCTGAAGACAGAGCAATGACCGAAAATATGATGCAAACCCACGTTGATACAGGTAAAGACGTGCTTTATATTGCAGGCGCTTGGAACTGGTGGGGCTTTACTCCTAAAAACTTCTATTCAAATTACGTAACCCCTACCGCTATTGATGTTGCTATTAAAAAAGGCGTCAAATATCTTAAAATTTCAATTTTTGGTGACGACGGTGCCGAATGTCCTGTTTATAGTGTGTTGCCTTCAATCGTCCGCACTGCTGAACAACTTTATTCTAATGACGCTGAAACCCCAAAACGTTTTATGGAACTTATCGGTGTTGATTATAACGATTTCTTGAAGCTTGATACAGTTTCGATTCTTCACTGTGATGCCGATTATACCGGTATTTGCCCGTCAGCACTTGAAAAAAGTGTCTTCTATAACGATATTATGATAGGCCTTATGAACGACGATATTAAGCAGTATAATCTTACCGAAAAATATAAAGAAGACCTTGAAATTTTGAAAAATGCAAATCTTGGTGAATATGATTACTTAATGGAAACTCAAAGAAGATTGGCTGAATTCTTGATTTACAAGGCAGAACTTCCCGTTAACCTTAAAAAAGCATATAAAGAGGGCGACAGAGCAACACTCCGAAACATTTGCGAAGAGATTATACCTTGTGCCATTGACACTTTGGAAGCATTTGATGAAGCGTTTGAATATCAATGGTATAAAATTAATAAACCGTTTGGTTATGATGTTCAACAATTACGTATTGGCGGACAACTTTTACGTCTTAAAGACAGCAAAAAGCGTATTGAAAAATATTTAAGCGGCGAAATTGACCGCCTTGAAGAGTTGGAACCCGAAGATTTGCCGTTTAAGACAAAGAATAATCTTCATAAAGGAACAAACGGTATTTGGAAATCGTCACTTACTCGAAGTGTTGTATCACAGGTTAAATTTTAAAAAGAGGAGATTTTAAATGAGCGAACGCACAATAGCCGCAATTGCAACACCCTTGGGTGAAGGATCACTTGGTGTTATAAGAATATCAGGGGACGAAGCACTTGTGGTGGCTGATAAAGTATTTCGCGCCTTTTCGGGCGAGAAACTTTGTGAAAAATCGGGTTATACTGCCGCTTACGGTGAGATAATTGACGGTGACAAAATAATAGATGACGGTGTAGCACTCGTTTTTAAAGCCCCAAAAAGTTACACAGGCGAAGACGTTGTAGAAATTTCTATTCACGGCGGACGGCTTATGCTTAAATCTGCTTTGCGTGTAATTTTGCAAAACGGAGCATTTTTGGCAGAACCGGGCGAATTTACAAAACGTGCATTTTTGAACGGTAAACTTGATCTTACAAAAGCCGAAAGTATAATGGGGCTTATCAGCGCTAACAGTGAGGCGGAACTTCGTTTGTCACGTGCCGCACACATTGGCGGTGTTTCAAAGAAAATTGATAAAATTGAGAGTGATTTGGTTTCGGCGGATGCTTCAATAGCCGCTTTTTCCGACTATCCTGACGAAGATATTAAGGGCTCGATTACGAAAACTTTCTTAAAATGCTTAAAAGTGCGAGAGCGGAAATAGAAAAAATGCTTTCGACTTACGATGCGGGGCGAGTGCTTCGTGAGGGTGTTGAAACAGTAATTGTTGGTAAACCAAACGTTGGTAAATCAACCCTTATGAATATGTTAAGCGGTGCTGAAAGGTCTATTGTCACAAATGTTGCGGGAACTACCCGTGACGTTATTGAAGATACTGTGACAGTAGGGGATATAACCCTTCGTCTTGCCGATACTGCGGGTATTCACAGTACTAGTGATACGGTTGAAAGCATTGGCGTTGAGCGTGCTAAAGACAGAATTGATACCGCTGAACTAGTGTTGGCTGTATTTGACAGCACTTCACCGCTTGACAGCAATGACATCGCACTTCTTGAAACCGTAAAGGATAAAAATACAATAGTTGTTGTCAATAAATCCGACCTTGAAAGTAAAATTGATACAACCTCTTTTGACGGTATGCGAACGGTTACCGTTTCGGCAAAGAATAATACGGGTTACGAAAGTTTGAGTCGCCAAATTGCTGAAATTTCGGGCGCGGCAAACTTAAATCCCGATACAGCGGTGCTTATTGGTGAACGCCAACGTGCCTGTGCAGAACGTGCTTTGGATGCCGTAAATGAAGCGATTGATGCTTTAACAGGCGGTCAAACCATGGACGCTGTGGGCGTTTGTGTAGATGATGCTTTGGCAGCCCTTTTTGAACTTACAGGCAAACGAGTTACTAACGAAGTAACTGATGAAATCTTCCGCAAATTCTGTGTAGGAAAATGATATTTGATACGGAATTCGTAATTCGGAATGCGGAATTATAGATTGGTATTTTAGAAATATTAAAAACCGACTGTGAAAATCAGTCGGTTTTGTTATTTTATTGTAATTTTCGGTAAAAAAACACTTGATTTTTTAATTTGTTTGTGATATAATTTATCGGCTAATGGAAATTAGCGAAAATATAACACACACTTCGTTTAATAACGGCGGTTTACCGCAGGTGTCATCCAATACTGTCGGGTGATTTCCAATCGGCGAAGTGGAGGAAAATTCTTAGGAGGAAAAACAAATGGCAGTAGTATCAATGAAACAGTTGCTTGAAGCCGGTGTTCACTTTGGACATCAAACAAGACGCTGGAATCCGAAAATGGCTGAGTACATTTTCACAGAAAGAAACGGAATCTATATCATCGACCTTCAAAAGACAGTTAAGAAACTTAACGAAGCGTATATGTTCGTTCGTGACATTGCAGCTGAAGGCGGCGACATTCTTTTCGTAGGTACCAAAAAACAAGCTCAAGATTCTGTAAAGGAAGAAGCAGAACATTGCGGCATGCCTTACGTTAACGCTCGTTGGCTTGGCGGTATGCTCACAAACTTCTCTACAATCCGCACAAGAATCGCTCGTCTTAATCAACTCCGCACAATGCGTGACGATGGTACTTTTGAACTTCTTCCCAAAAAGGAAGTTGTAAAACTTAACCTTGAAATTGAAAAGTTGGAAAAATTCCTTGGCGGCATTCAAAATATGAAGAAAACCCCTGCGGCTCTCTTTATTGTTGACCCCCGCAAAGAAAGAATTGCAGTTGCAGAAGCTAAAAAACTTGGTCTTCCAATTATTGCTATTGTAGATACCAACTGTGATCCTGATGAAATTGACGCTGTTATCCCCGGTAACGACGACGCTATCCGTGCTGTTAAACTCATTTCTGAAACAATTGCAGCGGCTGTAATTGAAGGCAGACAAGGTTCTGAAATGGGCACTGCTGCAACAGAAGAAACTGAAGAAGCAGCAGAAGAAGTTGCTGAAGAAACTGCTGAATAATATTATTTTTGGAGGAAATTATAATGGCTTTTACTGCTAAAGATGTACAGGCATTAAGAGAAAAAACCGGTTGCGGTATGATGGACTGTAAAAAAGCTCTCGTTGAATGCGATGGCGATATGGATGCCGCTGTTGACTATTTGCGTGAAAAAGGTCTTGCTTCTCAAGCTAAAAAAGCAGGTCGTATTGCTGCTGAAGGTACTGTTGCTGTTTACACAGCAGACGGTGTTGGCGCAGTAGTTGAAGTAAACAGTGAAACTGACTTCGTTGCTAACGGTGACGGCTTTAAAGCACTTGCTGCTGAAATTGCTGAAATCGCAGCTACACAAAACCCCGCTGACCTTGACGCTCTTCTCGCTTGTGAAAAAGACGGTCAAACCGTTGAAGCAAAGGTTCAGGAATTGTTCCTTGCTATCCGTGAAAATATTAAAGTTCGTCGTTTCGAACGTTTTGAAGGTAAGATTGTATCTTACGTTCATGCCGGTGGCAAAATCGGTGTTCTTGTAAACTTTGAAACTGAAGTTGCTGCTGACAATGCAGAACTCGTAGCTGCAGGTAAAAATATTGCAATTGCAAAT
>SVOX01000102.1 GCA_015066165.1 Oscillospiraceae bacterium
GATGTATAAGATTGAGGGTGAAGACCTTTATCTTATAGGCACTTCGGAACATTCGATGATAGGCAAGTTTATTGATACTATCACCGCCGAAGAAAAACTTCCGCTCACACTCACAAGTTATTCGCCCTGTTTCCGTAAAGAAAAGGGCGCTCACGGTATTGAAGAACGTGGTATTTACCGTATCCACCAATTTGAAAAGCAAGAAATGATTGTTATTTGTAAGCCCGAAGAGAGTATGGAATGGTTCAATAAAATGTGGAATTATTCGGTTGAATTATTTAGAAGTTTGGATATTCCTGTTCGTACTCTTGAATGTTGCACAGGTGACTTGGCTGACTTAAAGGTTAAGTCTTACGATATTGAAGCGTGGAGCCCAAAACAACAAAAGTATTTTGAAGTTTGCTCTTGTTCAAACTTGGGTGACGCACAAGCCCGTCGTCTTGGAATTCGTGTTAAATCGGCTGACGGCAAGAAGTATTTGGCTCACACACTTAACAACACCGTTGTAGCACCGCCAAGAATGTTGATTGCATTCCTTGAAAATAATCTTCAATTTGACGGTCAAAAATATTCTGTAAAAATTCCCGAAGCACTTCGTCCTTATATGGGCGGCAAGGAAATTATTGAAAGTAAATAAAGTTAAAAAATCTCCGCTTTTGGCGGAGATTTTTTTAATTCGGAATTCGTAATTTAGGTGTTCGCTTATGCGAACTAATAAAAAATATGGTTGTTCCTGGGTATAATTTTTGTAGATACAGTGTTTATTTGTTTAAAATGGCGTCAATTTCTAATAATATACAAGTGAAAATTTTTATAGCGTCTAAAAATCCCGTAATGCTTAATTTTTCGTCGGGGCCGTGGTAGTTACCGTGACCTTTTGGAAGGTCTATTGGCTCTTCAATCTCGTGATTAATGGTTCCAATAGGATAAGCGTTTTTAAGTTCACGTGCATATGTGCCGCCCGAAATTAAATGTGGCTGTTTACCTTTAATGCCTGATACAAATTCGTATGTTTCGGTAATGGATTTTGCTATGGATGAGTTGATATCCATAACGTAACCTTTAGAGCATCTTGAAAATTCGGCTTTCCAAGTATTACTGCAAGCCGAAAATACATTTCTTTTAATATCTTCAATTTCAAGTTCAAGTCCTGCTCTTATATCAAAACTTAATTTCATTTTTCCGTTTTCGGTACGTGCTATACCGTTTGAGCAAATTAGACTGCCGAAGTTTTTGTCAATATGGTTAATACCAAAGCCCTTGCCGTGACCGTCGCATATAAATTTACTCACGTCGATTAAAATATCTTTGTCGTTTTGGGGTAAGTTTTGACAAGTCAGTAATGCGTCTGCCAAAAGTTTTGCGGCATTAATACCTTTATCTACAGCGCCTGTATGAGCGCTTATTCCTTTTGCACAAACAAAAATGGTATCACCGTCGTTATGAGCAGTAATAGTGTTATTTTCATTACATATTTTTTGAATATCGTTAAAGAGAGCGGGTGAATATTGGATTTTGGCATTTACTTCACCTAAAACAATATTTTCAGCGTTACCGCCATTAAAATCTTTTATTGCTTCAAACGATTTTTCACTCGTTACAAAAAATCTTAAAATACTGCGTTCGCCATAGTAAAAAGGGAAGTCAGCATCGGGTACTAATGAAAGGTCGGGCATTTGCTCGTTTTCAACAAATTTTAAAATATCGTCCATACCTGCCTCTTCATTTGTGCCGGTGTACATTACAAGTTGGCTTTTAAAGGGGAGATTTAATTCTTTTATCATTTTTGCGGCATAAAGGGCGCCAATTACACCCGATTTATCATCATTACAGCCACGGCCAAACATATAGTCACCTTTTATAATTGGTTCAAAGGGTGGGCAAACAAGCCATTCACCGTCTGCAGGGACAACGTCGCCGTGAGAAAAAATACCAATGGTTTTACCGCTGTTTTCGAGGTATGACAAAGTGTAATAACCGTCTTTTTCGATTTCACTTTTAAAACCGTTGCGTTCAAAAAGGGCGGCGGTTTGGTGTATCATTTGTTTGTTGCCTTCACCAAACGGTGCGCCAGGTAACGCTTCACCTTTTACTGACGGAATACGTACAAGTGACATAAGGTCGTCAAGAATGGCAGTTTTATTTTCTTTAATGTAATTGTCAATTTGGTTTAAATAAGTCTTGTTTACAATTTTCATAAAACCCCTCTTTTCTTGAGTGAATTATATCATATTGCTTATATACGGTCAAGGACAAAAATCCGATATATTTTAGTAGTTTTTTAATATAACTTTTTGTTGCAACTGACTTTAAAGTATAGTATTATTAAGGTATATTGTTTTTGGAGTAGATTTATGGACGAAAAATTATTTGAAAAACTTCTTCTCTCGGTTCAAAAGCCGGGGCGTTACTCGGGCGGAGAGATTAACAGTGTTATAAAAGACAAAACAAAAGTGGATGTTAGATTTGCTTTTTGTTTTCCCGATACTTATGAAATTGGTATGTCGCATCTTGGTATGAAAATTCTCTATTCGCAGTTTAATGAGCGAGAAGATATTTGGTGTGAGCGTGTTTTTGCGCCTTGGACCGATTTTGAAGAGATTATGCGTGAGCATAATATTCCGCTTTTTGCACTTGAAAGCCGTGATCCGATAAAAGATTTTGATTTTATTGGATTTACACTTCAATATGAAATGTGTTATACCAACGTGCTTAATATGCTTGATTTAGCGGGTGTTCCGCTTAAAGCAGAGGACCGTGATGAAAGTTATCCGCTGGTTGTGGCGGGCGGACCGTGTGTTTGCAATGCCGAGCCACTTTGTGATTTTGTTGATATATTCTTTCTTGGCGAAGGCGAAGAAGTTGATTTAGAGGTTATTGACCTTTATAAAAAGCATAAGGCGAACGGCTTTAATAAGGCGGAATTTTTGAAAGAAGCCGCAAAAATTGAGGGCGTTTACGTCCCGTCGCTTTATGATGTTGAATATATGCAAGACGGCAAAATTAAAGCCGTAACACCAAAAGGTGATGCCCCTAAAACTATACGTAAGCGTATTATTGCCGATATGGATAAGGCGTATTATCCTGAAAAGTTTGTTGTGCCTTTTATTCAAATAGTGCACGACCGTGCAGTGCAGGAAGTTTTTCGTGGCTGTATTCGTGGTTGCCGTTTTTGTCAGGCGGGATTTATTTACCGCCCCGTTCGTGAAAAATCGCAGGAAGTTGTAAATCGTCAGGCAAAATGCCTTTGCGAAAGCACAGGTTATGACGAAATTTCGCTTTCTTCGCTTAGTACGAGTGACTATACTGAAATTGAGCCGCTTCTTAATAATTTGCTCTCTTGGACCGAAGAAAATCATATAAGTTTGGCTTTACCGTCATTACGTATTGACAATTTTTCGGAAGAGTTGCTTGAAAAGATTGCTCACGTTAGAAAAACAGGTCTTACCTTTGCGCCCGAAGCGGGTACACAGCGTCTTCGTGACGTTATAAACAAAAACGTTACCGAAGAGGAAATTATGAACACCTGCAAAACCGCATTTGAGGGTGGTTACACTTCGGTTAAACTGTATTTTATGATGGGACTTCCCACCGAAACTGATGAGGATTTAAAAGGTATTGCCGATTTGGGACAAAAAATTGTTGATATGTATTACGCTATGCCCAACAAACCAAAGGGTAAGTCGGTATCGGTTTCAATGAGTGTGGCAGTTTTTGTTCCAAAACCGTTTACACCTTTCCAATTTGAACCGCAAATAACAAAACAGGAAATGGAACGCAAACAAGCGTATCTAAAGTCTTGCATTACAACCCGCAAAATAGACCTTTCTATGCACGACAGTTCAACAAGTTTTCTTGAAGCAGTTTTTGCAAAAGGCGACCGTCGGCTTGGTAAAGTTTTGGAAACGGCTTTCCGTAAGGGCTGTAAATTCGACAGTTGGACCGAATGTTTCCAACTTGATAAATGGAACCAGGCGTTTGAAGAATGCGGTATCGACCCTGATTTTTATTCGCTTCGCACACGTGAATATGAAGAAATCAACCCATGGGACCACCTTGATTACGCTGTTTCTAAAGAATTTTTAATTCGTGAAAATAAACTCGCACACAAGGATACCACAACACCCAACTGCCGTGAAAAGTGTTCGGCTTGTGGTGCTAACTGCTACGGGGAGGGTGTTTGTTTTGAGAGACGTTAGAGTTTTTTATAAAAAAAGGGGAGCAATGAAGTTTGTTTCCCACCTTGATATGAACCGCTTTATGACTCGGCTAATAAACAAGGCGAAAATCCCGATTTGGTTTACCGAAGGGTTTAATCAACACGCTTATTTTAATTTTGCGGTACCGCTGAGTTTGGGGTTTGAGGGTGAGTATGAAATACTTGACCTTAGAATTATAGACCCCGATTACAGTAACGAACAATTAGTAGCTGACCTTAATAAAGTGAGTGTCAGGGATATTGAGTTTGTAAAAGCGCAAGAGCCGGTTTTAAAAATGAAAGAAATTGCCTTTGCCGAGTTTTTAATTTGGTTTGAAATTTTAACTGATGAGAATAAAGAGCAAATAAAGAAATTCTTTAAACGGGATCAAATTATCACCCAAAAGACCACTAAAAAAGGCGGAACACGGGATATTGATATTGCACCGCTTATCAAAAAAGCCGAGTTTGGTGCCGACGGTTTAACCCTTGTTTTAACAGCGGGTAATGAAAATAACCTCAATCCAAATTTAGTTTTATCGACATTGTTTGAAACCGAGAAAATGACACCGATATATTATACGGTTAAGCGTACCATGATTTACGATAAAAATTTAAAACCCTTTGAATAGGAGAAAAAGTATGGCAAATGAAATTAAATTCCGCCGTCTTGGCACGATGCTCGATTTTTCACGTAATGCCACAATGAATATGAAAACCATAAAGCGTTGGATAGATTTGACCGCTGATATGGGTTATAATGCGCTTTATTTATATCTTGAAGATACTTACGAACTTGACGATAACCCATATTGGGGATATTTGCGTGGCGGATACAGCCAAGCCGAACTCAAAGAAATTGATGATTATGCGTATGAGCGTGGTATGGAAGTTATTCCTTGTATTCAAACACTTGGCCACCTTGATAGAATAAAAAAGTGGCCTCAGTATAAAGAGATAATGGATATTGACGAGATTTTGCTTGTAGGTGACGATAGGGTTTATGAACTTATCGATAAAATGTTCCATTCGCTTACAAAATGTCTTCGCACAAAGACTTTCCATATCGGTATGGATGAGACATGGAAGTTGACACGTGGTAAATATCTGGATTTACATGGAAAAGAAAATCCCACAGAAGTTTTACTTTCTCATCTTCAAAGAGTATCTGAAATTGGTGAAAAATCCGGACTTCAAATGCCTATCTGGTCGGATATGTTCTTCCGCTTGGCATCGGGCGGGGAATATTACATAAGCAACGCCAATATTGATGCGAGTGTTGCTTCAAAAATTCCCGAAAATATTGACCTTTGTTATTGGGATTATTATCATTCATACAAGCACATCT
>SVOX01000103.1 GCA_015066165.1 Oscillospiraceae bacterium
CAATTTCTATCATACTGTCTTCGGGTTCTTTTGTAGTAAGGCGTTGAAGCCACATACCAGGTGCTGAAATTATACGGGTTAAAATGTTATCATATCTTCCGCAAATTTTAAGCACTTCATAGCCCACACCGCAAATAAGCGGTATCATTAAAATTTTAGCCAAAACCCAAAGCCAACGAATAGTATAAACACCGGGGAAAATCATTTGTAAAACTGTTGAGAAAATTACGCTTATCAAAATCATCAATATCATAAACGAAGTTCCGCAACGGGGATGAAATCGTTTTTGCTCTCTTACGTTTTCAACCGTGAGTTCCAAACCCTTTTCATAACAAAAAATGGTTTTGTGTTCGGCGCCGTGATACATAAATACACGTTTTATATCCTTCATAAAAGAAACCGCCCAAACGTATAAAACAAAAACCGAAAGTTTTACAAACTGTTCAATACAAGAACGCAAAAGCTTTGAAGTGATTTGACTGCCGCTAATCCACTCAATGCCCGAAACTAAAAGGCGTGGTAAGTACATAAAAAGTACCACCGACAATAAAACACCCAAAACTGCGCCTATTATCATAACAATATTCAAAAGTGCGCTATTTTCTTTTTTGTCATTAGTTTTTTGGGTGTTTTCTTCTTCCAAATCGGCAAAACCCGATTTATCAGCCGAAATCATAAGCGCTTTATAACCCTGTGTAAGAGATTCAATAAAAGCCACTACGCCACGAATAACCGGCAACCCCAAAATTTTATATTTTTTTGTAAGCCGTTTTTCTTCCATATAGGAAGTATCTATACTGCCGTCAGGCAACCTAACGCAAAGAGCGGTTTTTTCGGGACTTTTCATCAAAATCCCTTCTATTAGCGCCTGTCCGCCAATTGAAGTGTATTTAGCCATCATTTTGCTCGCTTTCAATTTGAGTTTCTTGCGGTTGCGGTAATTCTTGCTGTTCTTGCGGTTGTTCTTCAACCGCTTCTTCGTAAATAGGAAGTACTACCGTAACCGTTGTTCCAACATTTTCAATACTTTCAATAAACAAAAGTCCGTCATGTTGTTTTATAATTTCATCTGCAACAGCAAGACCTATACCTGAACCACGCACCGTCTTGTTTGCTTTGTAGAATTTTTCTTTTACTCTGTCAATATCTTCAGCCGGAATACCAACACCTGTATCTTTAACAGTAATTCTGACACACGCCTCTTCGGTATCAAAGTTAACAAGCACTTGTCCGCCGGCGTTTGTATATTTAACCGCATTGTCAATAACGTTTATGAAAACTTGCTTTAAACGGTTTTTGTCACCCAAAACAACTATTTCGTCATTTGGTATTGCAAAAGCCAAATCAATGTTTTGCTGTTTGGCAAGTTCCACGTACATATCAACCGACTCTTTGAGAAGCAAAGTTATATCCATTGGTTGCGATACAAGTGACAACCTACCCGTTTGCATACGTGAAAAGTCGAGCAGTTCTTCAACCAAACCTGAAAGGCGATCGGCTTCAGATAAAACAACGTCAAGTCCCCTTTGTACCAATTCCTCATCTGTACCGAGTGACATTTTTGCGGTTTCGCCCCAACCTCTAATAGCGGTTAGCGGAGTTCTTAATTCGTGCGATACTGAAGAAATAAAGTCGTTCTTTATGTTTTCGGAATTACTAAGTTCCGAAGCCATATAGTTTATTGCATCACAAAGTTCGCCAATTTCATCATCTTTTTTTATTTCAATTCTTGAATCAAAATTACCCATAGCAATTGTTCGCGCAATGTTACTCACGTCACGAATTGGGTTTACAATAGATTTAACAAAGAAAATACCTGTTATTGCCGTAACTGCAAGAATTACTACACATATCAGCACAACAATAGCCGTGATATAGCCCATAATTTTATTAGCCAAAGACATAGAAGTAACCCAACGGTAAGCGCCGAGTTCTTCACCTTTTTGGGTGTAAATCATTGTAGTTCCCGCCATAATCGGCTCTTTGGTACTGCTTTTTCCTTTATACGTTTGAAAAGTTTTTGTTTCTTTGGCTTTAAGGTAATCGGGCATTTCACCCACGTCTGCCCAAAAGCCAGTGGTAGAAACCACAAGTTTTCCGTTTTTGTCTATAACCTGAACTTCAATTTTATCTTTATACTTAAACTTATCGGCTATAGATATTGCAGTATCGGCAAAGGTTTTACGGTCTGTGTTCACAAGAGCCGAAAACTCATCAGAATAATCAAGTGCCAATGCTTCTATTTTCTCGTTATAAAGAGAACTGTAAAGCGAAGAAAACGCAACCGCCGCAACACATACAGCCAAAGCGACTACAAGAAAAATATTAAAAAACCATTTGTATGTAATGCTTTTAAATTTAATATCTAAACGCACGGTCACCTCTCCTTTTTTTACAAATTAAGTTATATTTATCTTGAATTCCACTTATAACCCATACCCCAAACGGTAACAAGACGTTCCGGATTAGAGGGGTTATCTTCCACCTTCATTCGAAGGCGTCTTATATTTACGTCAACAATTTTTTCTTCACCAAAATAGTTGCTTCCCCAAACCTTGTTCAAAATATCGGTTCTATCAAGCGCAACGTCGGGGTTTGTGAAGAAATATTCAACCATTTGAAACTCAACCTGTGTAAGTTCAATGTTTTTATCTTTTTTAAGTAACGTTCTTTTACGAAGATTAAGTGTAAAATCACCAAGAGTGATTTCATCTAAAACGGTTTCCACTTGTTTTGGTGCATACATTTCAACTCTGCGGTATAAAGAGTCAACACGTGCCAAAAGTTCGGTAGGACTGAAAGGTTTTGTAATATAGTCGTCGGCACCAATCATAAGTCCGCTGATTTTATCCATTTCTTGAGTGCGTGCAGTCAGCATTATTATACCTAAAGTTTCACTCCTTTTGCGAAGTTCTTTACAAAGGGTAAAACCGTCCATACCGGGCATTGATATATCCAAAAGCGCTATATCGAAACCCTCAAGGTCGTTATCGTAAATATCTAACGCTTCTTCGCCTGATCCCGCTTCAACAACGGTATAGCCAACTCTTTTTAAATTTATTGCTTCAAACTCACGAATCGCAACTTCATCTTCAGCAATTAAAATACGTTTCACTTTTCACTCACTCCTGTTCATATATTCCGTAACTTGATTTTATATTTTCAAGGGTTGCGCCTTTTTCCCTGCCGTCTTTGGAAATTCTGCAAGCAATAACCGCTTTTTCAGTTTCGCCAATTTTAACAAGGTTTAATGCATCGTATATTCCGTCTTCCCAGTCTTTTTTGCTTATTGCTCTAATGTAAAGCAAACTTTTTTGGACACTCATTTGTTCGGTATTATAGGAATAAATTTCACGAATGCAGTTATCGGTGTCTTTTAAAATTGCAATATTTCCAACCCAACTTGCCGGAATGTTATAATAATATCCGTCAAGCACGTTTATCATTGAAGTAACTTGGGTTGTAAGTATTTCACCGTTAAACGAGCACCAGTTTGTTAAATAAAGTTTTTCGGCAACTTCACTTTTTGAAACCGAAGGAACGTTAAGTTGCACCGGTATTTCCAAAACGCCGTCGTTGTTAATATCTTTAGTAACAAAACTTGCCGAACGCAAGGTGGCAATAGTTTCTTTTGCCTTGTCGTCAAATAGCGGATTTAAAAGTTTATTATTTTTAAAAATCAAAACTTCGGTTATTGCACCTATGCCTTTTTGCGAATCTATATAAACCGCCTGCTTACCCGAAGAAAGTTCAGCCACAACAGGATGCCCAATAGATTCAACCTTGCCGTCAAGTTGGCATTTGCCCACAAGCACAACACCTTGTTGTGACATACCGTAAAGCGAAGCCGTGTTTTGACCGATTTTGGCATCTGAATCAATTATCAGAATTTCGTTGGTTTTGTTTTCGTCCAAGTTGCAGGTGATATAGTGCGTATATCTTTTCAAAATTCGCTGATTTAATTGGTTGTTACCGAAACTGTAAACCGCCAACTGCATTTCGCTTGTACCGTAAACTTGCCAACCAACAAGAATTTCAGCAACGCCGTCATCATCAAGGTCACAAAAATCAACCCTATGTACACCAGAAGCGATAATGCTTTGACTCGCTACCGATTTCCACTTTCCGTCTTTATTCACAACAACGTTTATATTCATTGTTTCTATATCGTTTTCTTTAATTGAATAAAACGCAAATGCTTCTTGGGCACCGTCGTGATTTACGTCTTTTTGAACCACAGCCGAATGATATTCACCGCTTTGCGGATATTTCAAAGTGTAGGTGTTCTTTACGCTTTCTTTTATAGCGCCTGATATTTCTTTTAAATCATCTGAAAGGGCGGGAGGAACCAACAATTCTGCAATGTCAATTGTGAAAAAATCGCATCCGCAAACGAAAAAACTCATTAAAAACACAAGTAATAAAACTGACATCTTTTTCAACATTATTTTACTTCTCCTTTCAGTACATAAATATTCAAAATATATTATATCACAACTATTATAAAAAATAAAGATTTTTATTTATAATATTTTAAAAAATTCCTTTCCTTGACATATAGTTCCTAAAGTGTTAAAATATTATAGATAATTCCCTTTTTTAAGTGAGTTATGACTTTGTGTTTTGTAGGTTTTGGCGAACTGCACAATTCAAAGCAATCAATATCTCGGGAGGTAAATGCACGGCTCCCGTCTTGGCTTTCCAAGAAAATACCGTGTTTAAAATATAGGAGGTGCATTTAGTGCAACCATACATCATTATGGGTGTTGTTGCAGTTGTGCTTGCCATTGTGGGCTTTATTGCCGGCTCGGCTTTCCGCCGCAAGTCTGCGGAAGCGGCTATCGGCTCTGCCGAAGAAGAAGCAAGACGCATCTTGAACGACGCCATAAAACAAAGTGAACAAAAGAAAAAAGAAGCTTTATTAGAAGCAAAAGACGAAATCCACAACTTGCGTCAGGAAACTGAAAAAGACCTACGCGAACGCCGTTCTGAAGTACAACGTCAAGAACATCGACTTCAACAAAAGGAAGAAACACTTGACAGAAAAATCGACAATCTTGAAATCAAGGAAGAAAAACTTGCTCAACGTTCAAAAGAGATTGACGCACGTATAGAAGAATGTGACCGTATTAAACAAAGCCAAATGGATTTACTTGAAAAAATCTCGGGCTTTACAAAAGAACAAGCAAAGGAACATCTTTTAAAATTGCTTGACGATGAACTCACACACCAAAAGGCAGTGAAAATTCTCGAACACGAGCAACACACAAAAGAAGAATGTGACCGTATTGCTAAAGACATTATTTGCCACGCTATTCAGCGTTGCGCTGCCGACCACTCGGCTGACCTTACCGTTTCGGTAGTACCGCTGCCAAACGATGAAATGAAGGGTAGAATTATAGGACGTGAAGGCAGAAACATCCGTGCTCTTGAAACCGCAACAGGTGTTGACCTTATCATTGACGACACACCTGAAGCTATCACCCTTTCAAGTTTTGACCCTGTACGTCGTGAATGATAAGGTCAACACC
>SVOX01000003.1 GCA_015066165.1 Oscillospiraceae bacterium
AAAACACCTGCATCCAAAATACAGGTGTTTTTAAATTAATTACCGATTATCTTCATCATCCGCCCGAAGTAGCGGGTTCTGTCGAAGTATTTGAACTCTCACCCGAAGAAGTTTCAGGTTTCGAAGTTGGTTGACTTGTGGAAGTTTCGGAAGAAGTACTACTTGTTTGAGAAGAAGTCACTTGTGAAGTTTGCGCAGAAGAAGAACTTTGTACAGGTTGACTGGGAACTGCACCTGGTTGAATCTGGCTTTGTGAAGCCGAACTTGAAGAATTTTTATCCTTCTTCTTGTCTTTCTTATTTTTCTTTTCTTCGTCTTCGTCGGGCTCTAAATAATCTTCTTCTTTTAAGATTTTACCCGGTTTTGTACCGTTTTTATAATAGCCCTCACCTTGACGGTAAACAAGTTCGCTGTCAACAAACTCTTTCTTTTCTAAATCTTTGTGAATTTCATGCATAATTTCACGCCAAATTGACTTTGCGGCACTTGTGTTGTAAACACGTTGGTTATGGTCAAAACCATACCATACCGAACCAACGTAATAAGGCGTACCGCCAACAAGCCAAGAGTCTTTGGTGTCGCTTGAAGTACCGGTTTTGGCGTATGCTTTCATACTGTAGTTAAAGCCGGCTATTGCCGAACCTGTACCGCCCTTTTTATAAACAACTTCCCTTAGCAAGTGGTTCATTATTGTTGCGGTATCTTCACCAATGGCTCTTTTACCCTTTTTATCGGCCTCTAATACAACTTTATTATTTCTGTCAACCACTTTGTAGTAAGTGGTTGGTTCAAAATATACACCGCCGTTGCCAAAAACAGCAAACGCCGCCGCCGACTCGGTTGGAGTTATACCGTAAGTACAACCGCCCAGCGCCAAAGAAGAAGCGTTCATATCATCTTTAACAAGGTGTTTAAAGCCAAGTTTTTGTGTTAAGAAATTGTAAGATTCTTCTAAACCAACTCTTTCAATAAGACGAACAGGAACAGCGTTCATTGAGTGACGTAAAGCATAGTTAAGCGGTACTTCACCCAAATATTTGCCAAACCATTCTCTTGGACCGGATTTACCGTATGAATAGTAGTGTTTCACCGGTTTATCAAGAACAATTCCGGTATAATCGGAAATATCGTTTTCTATTATAAGAGAATATACACCAAGCGGTTTCATTGTAGAACCTGGCTGACGCGGAACGTTGTAAGCACGGTTAAGACCACGGTTTACCTTCTTTTTACCTGTTCCGCCAACAATACCAACAATATGCCCCTCATAGTCCAAAATTGTCATTGCAGACTGAACGTTTTCATTTTCACCGTCAGGGCCTAATCTTTTTTCATAAAAATAGCGGTCTTTGTTTTTATAAGTTTTTTCCATTGTCTTTTGAATGGAAGTATTTACGGTTGAATAAATCTTATAACCGCCGTTATAAAACATTTGCGAAGCTATATCAGCATCACATTTATACTTTTTAGCAAGGTCGTCAATAACGTCTTGAATTAAAGTATCTGTAAAATAATCGTTTATTTCGCTGTCAAGGTGCTCTTTTTGAGAAAAGTCAAGTTTTACCTTTTCGTAATATGCCTTTTTGCATTCTTCGTAAGTTATATAGCCCAATTCGTACATTTTGTAAATTACAGTACGCCTACGTTCAGTATTGGCTTCCATGTTTGTTACAGGATTATAGCGAGAAGGGTTTTTAGTTATAGCGGCAATAGCAGCGCATTCCGACAAAGTCAGTTCATCAACCTCTTTGCTGAAATAATAGTTTGCCGCAACCTGCACACCGTTAATACCGTTACCCAAAGCAATTGTATTAAGATATGCTTCCATTATCTGATCTTTGGAAAGTTCACTTTCAACAATGAGCGCTCTTACAATTTCTCTCACTTTACGTTTGTAGATTTTTTCATTATCAGACGTGACGTTTTTTATCAACTGCTGAGTAATGGTAGAAGCGCCAAAATCTACCTGACTAAACTTTAAAAATTGGTTTGCAACTGCCATAAATGTTCTTTGCCAGTCAACACCGTGATGCTTTTCAAAGTCTTCATCTTCAATGGCGATAAACGCTTTTTGTAAAGTATCGGGAACCTTTTTAATTGGAATCCAAATACGGTTTTCATCACCGTGAACACGTTTATATTCTTTCCATTTACCCTTTGAATTTTTAGCGTAAATGATGGTAGTCATATTAAGTTCAAGATTTCGAATGTTTTGGGCAATTCTTCTTGCCGAAAACAAATCAAACTTATCGTAATTTGCACCGTCGGTAAAAATTGAAGTAAAGAACACAATCAAAACCAAAATACAAGAAATAAGATTTAATGAATAATTTTTAAGTTCCTGTTTTGATAAGCCCCTGACCCACTTGTAAGCAATTTTCAAATACTTCCAAGCATACGCCAAGCCAATCAAAACATAATTGTACGCTTTTTTTATGTAATCCCAAGCTAACTTTGCGGTTTTCTTAAAATCCAATTCATCCCATCCCTTCCGCAAATATTATAACTCACAATAATTATAACACCTTTACACAAAATTATCAATTACTTTTTTATCTATTATTAAATTGTAAATTTTTTCTTAAAAATACCAAATTTTGTTGAAAGTTTCACATAAAATATTATAATAATAGATATAGATAATTCTTGAAAGGACACGTGCAATGTTAAAACTCTCAAATATTAAAAAAGATTATATTACCGGAAGCACAAAAGTCGAAGCCCTTAAAGGTGTTAATTTAAGTTTTCGCAAAGCCGAATTTGTATCGGTTCTCGGACAGTCGGGTTGCGGTAAAACCACCCTTTTAAATATAATAGGCGGACTTGATAAATATTCAAGCGGCGACCTTTTTATAAACGGTGTTTCCACAAAACATTTCAAAAGCAGAGATTGGGACAACTACCGTAACCACTCGGTCGGATTTGTTTTTCAAAGTTATAACCTTATTCCTCATCAATCGGTTTTGCAAAACGTTGAACTTGCACTCTCGCTTTCAGGTGTTTCAAGAAAAGAACGAAAAAGAAGAGCAAAAGAAGCGCTCGAAATGGTGGGACTTGGCGACCAATTAAGGAAAAAGCCAAGTGAAATGTCGGGCGGACAAATGCAACGTGTGGCAATTGCCCGTGCTATTGTAAATAATCCGGATATTATTTTAGCAGACGAGCCAACAGGCGCTCTTGACACCGAAACCAGCGTTCAGGTTATGGAAATTTTAAAAGAAATTTCTAAAGAACGTCTTGTAATAATGGTAACCCACAACCCCGAACTTGCCGAAAAATACTCAACACGTATTATTCGTATGTTGGACGGTTTGGTTACAAGCGATTCAAAACCGCTAACAACAGAAGAAATGCAGGAATTTGAACCCAAAAATGAAAAACCAAAAAATACAAAGCGTCAAAAAATGCCTTCAATGTCGCTTTTTACTTCCTTTTCACTTTCACTCAAAAACCTTTTCACAAAAAAAGGACGAACAATTTTAACTTCGTTTGCGGGTAGTATTGGCATTATTGGTATTGCGCTTATTTTTGCGGTTTCTCAAGGTATGACAACCTATATTGACATGGTGCAGGAAGACACTTTGGCTTCATACCCAATAACACTTGAAAATCAGTCAATGGATATTTCTTCCCTGCTTGAGACATTTATAGGAACAGCGCATTCGGGCAAAAATCACGAAAAAGATGCCGTTTACCAAAAGTCTATGGTTTACGATATGTTAAACGCTTTAAACTCGGCAGAAACCAATAAAAACGACCTTAAATCTTTTAAAACGTATCTTGAAAATCAACTGGCAGACGATATTGAAAACCCCGAACTCAAACAGGCAATAAACGGTGTTTCTTACACCTATGATTTTGACCTTTTGGTATATACAGAAAATATTGACGGCAGTATCATTCGTTCGGATAGCGAGGAACTTATGCAAGAAGTTTTGCTTGAGCATTTTGGTATGGATATGACCACTATTGTTGATATGGGCGCCTCAAGCGGAATGTCAAAAAATATGATGCCTATGGGTAGTATGAAACTTTGGCAAGAAATGCTTTCAGGCAAAGACGGTTCGCTTATAAGTCCGCTTATCAAAGACCAATACGATATGGTTTACGGTTCTTGGCCAAACGATTACAATGAAATTGTATTAGTACTTGACAAAAACAACGAACTTGACGATATGGCGCTTTACTCTTTAGGTCTTAAAACTAAAGAAGAAATCGATAAATTAACAAAAGCCGCCATAAAACAAGAAAATATTGAATATGACAATGTCAGTTGGTCTTATGAAGAAATATGCGACAGAGAATTTCGTGTTATCCTTAATTCCGACTGTTACACCTACGACAAAAAGAACAAAGTTTATAAAGACCTTCGTGAAACAAAAACAGGGCTTAAATATCTTTACGATAACGGTATTTCCTTAAAAGTTACGGGCATTATCCGTCCTAACGAAGACGCCGTTTCAACAATGCTTACCGGCTCTATTGCTTACACAAAAGACCTGACTGAATTTGTGGTTGAAAAAGCCCATAAATCAAAAGCAATAAAAGAGCAAAAAAGCAATAAAGATACCGATATTTTTACAAATCTCCCCTTTAGTGAGAACAGTACAAATCTTACCGACCGTCAAAAGCAAAAAGAGTTTAAAAAGTATTTAAACTCGCTTGACAAAAAGGAAAAAGCCGAAACCTACGTAAAGATAAAATGCGTTCCCAAGACAGAAGACGTTGACAAATTTGTTGACGACACTATAAAGGACAAAAAACGTAAAGATATTGAAGAAATTCTTCTACCTGTACTCTCGTCTCAAACGGGTATGAGCGAAAAAGAAATTAAAGAATATCTTTCTTCTATGAAGGACAAAGATTTAGAAGATATTTACTCAACAATTCTTGAAGAGCAATATAAAATGCAATATGCCAAGGGTGTTATGGCGCAACTCGCCGTTATGCCTGAAGATATGAAAGCCACCGCATTAGACCAAGAAAAATCAGACTACACCGTAAAAGAATGTGCCCTTTATTACGACGAAGTTTTAGAGTTTTCGGAGTCATCATACGACAGTAATATGCGAGAACTCGGCTACGTGAAATTAGACACCCCTTCTACCATAAATCTTTATGCCACCACCTTTGAAGACAAGGATATTATCGAGGCAGCAATTAAAGAATACAATAACGGTGTCGAAGAACTTTCAAAAATTTCTTATACCGACTATGTAGGAATTATGATGTCTTCTATCACCACCATAATCAACGCTATAACCTACGTTTTAATTGCCTTTGTTGCAGTATCGCTTATTGTATCTTCAATTATGATTGGTGTAATAACCTTAATTTCAGTGCAGGAAAGAACAAAAGAAATTGGTATTTTACGTGCTATAGGTGCTTCAAAGCGGAACGTTTCAACAATGTTCAATGCCGAAACAGTAATAATCGGCTTCACTTCGGGGGCTTTGGGCGTTATCATAACCTATTTGCTGTGTATTCCAATAAATCTTATTTTGCACAAACTCACAGGCATTGGAAATCTTAATGCAATTCTTCCGCTCCCCGTGGCGATAGTATTAGTAATTATAAGCGTGTTACTCACAATGCTTTCAGGACTTATCCCGTCAAGAAGCGCCGCTAAAAAAGACCCTGTTATAGCGCTTCGAACTGAATAAACTTTCAAAAAAGTCGGCATTTTTGCCGACTTTTTTATTTTTTGGTTAATTTTTGAAAAAAAGTACTTCTATTTTATATTATTATTTGTTATAATAAATATGATTATGTATAGGCGGTGAAAATGTGTTTGTTGATATAGACGGTTTAAATATTGAATATTGTGAAGAAGGCGATGGTTATCCTGTGCTTTTGCTTCACGGTTGGGGTGCCTCTTTCGATACCTACCGTGGTATTATAAACACCCTTAAAGACCGCCATCGTGTAATTGCACTAAACTTTCCCGGTTGCGGAAATTCCGATACAATGGAAACTCCTTGGGATTTAGATAATTACTGCGATTTAGTTTTAAAGTTTATGAAAAAGTTGAATATTGAAAATCCAATAATTTTCGGCCATTCCCACGGGGGCAGAGTTACCATTAAACTCGTTGCTGAAGGTATGGTAAACCCGCCCAAAATCGTATTGCTCGATTCAGCAGGTCTTATCCCTGAAAAAACTCCCCGTCAAAAACGCCGTGCTAAAAACTTTAAACGAATTAAAACGTTTTTAATGTTACCCGTTATTAGAAATTTTTCAGGTGGTTTGCTTGAAAAAGCCCGTAATCACTATGGCTCGGCAGATTATAACGCCGCTCCCTTGGTTTTAAGGCAAACTTTGGTATCGCTTGTAAACACCGATTTGCGTGACATACTTCACAAAATCTCTTGCCCTACTCTTTTAATATGGGGTGAAAACGATACCGCAACACCACTTTCAGATGCCAAAATAATTGAAAGCCGTATAAAAGACTGCGGTTTATGTGTAATAGAGGGCGCAGGCCACTTTTCTTTCCTTGAAAGTCCGTTTAAAGCCCACGCAATTATAAACAGTTTTATAAAATAGAGGTTATCTAAATGAATATTTATTTACTTATTTTGTTGGTACTTTCGGCACTATGCGCCATATTCTCCTTAACGCAACATTTTCAAATGTTGCAACAAAATTCATATTTCCCATCACGCTATTTCGGGTGGCTTCGCCAAAGTTATAATAAAGCATTGTTAGTGGATGCAATATTCTACTTTATTATAACTGCATTTTATCTTTTAAAGTTTTTTAGAATTGGTTGTGTTGCGGCTTTTATAATTCTTTTCTTCAAATTAAGAAAATCCCGTGACATTCAAAAAACTTCAATCAAACCCTTGGTTTTCACCGACCGCATAAAGCGTATGTACGTTATTGTAATATTGCTTTTCGCATTACTTATTGGTATATATGCCAAATTCCCAACAACAGTAGTTGCAAGAATAGCAATTACTCTTTGTTTGTTGCTTGGGTTTATAACAATAGCCCTAACCTTTGCCGTTTGGGGTATCACTTTGCCAATTGAAAAACGCATTTCAAAATATTATATTGACGACGCCGTAAAGATTTTAAAATCTCGCCCTGACCTTAAAATAGTTGGTATTACAGGCAGTTACGGTAAAACAACAACAAAATTTATTTTAACCCGCATTTTAAGTGAGAAATTCAACGTTGTTTGCACACCTCTCAGTTACAATACCCCAATGGGTGTAGTTAAAACAATTAGAACCTTACTAAAACCCCAAACTCAAATCTTTGTATGTGAAATGGGCGCCAAAAATATTGGCGATATTGAAGAAATTTGCAATATTGCAAATCCAAACTTTGGTCTTATCACTTCGGTAGGACCTCAACACCTTGAAACTTTCAAAACTGTAGATAACGTTTTTAACACCAAGTTTGAACTTGCAAACGCTGTAAAGCAAAATGGCGGTACACTATTTGTTAACGGTGACAGTAAAGAAATTATCAGTCGTATTAAAGATGAATACGTAACCTACGGCACAAATAAAAAGTTTGATTTTTGCGGTGAAAACCTTTCTTATGGCAGAGACGGTTCACAATTCACCATAAAACTCGGCGGAGAAAAGGTTAAGTTTTCTACCAAACTTTTAGGTCTTCACAGCATAATTGACATAATAGGCGCTGTATCACTTGCTTTCACTTTGGGTGTGCCTGTTTCAGATATACAGTTTGCAGTAGCATCTCTCAAACCGGCAGAACACCGCCTTGAATTAAAACCGTTCCAAAACGGCTCACTTCTTATTGACGATGCTTACAATTCCAACCCCGAAGGTTGCCTTGAAGCAGTTAGAGTGCTTGGTTCCTTTGAAGGAATGAAAAAAGTTATTGTCACCCCCGGTCTTGTAGAACTTGGTGACAAAGAATATGAATATAATTATGCATTAGGTAAAGAAGCAGCAAAGAATTGCGATATTATAATATTGGTTGGCAAAAACCGCTCAAAGCCAATGCAAGACGCTGTTAAAGACAGTAATTTCAACCCGTTAGGGCTTTACGTTGTTTCAAGTTTTAAAGAAGCAATGTCTGTTTATTCGCAACTTGCCGATAATAACACCGTTGTTCTTTTTGAGAACGACTTACCCGATAACTATTTGTATTAAGGAGAGTTTTTATGAAAATCAATGTGGCTTTTGTTTACGGTTGCCGTTCGGTTGAACACGAAGTTTCAATAATTTCGGCTGTTCAGGCAATGCGCTCGGTTGACCGTAACAAGTATAAAATCACACCAATTTACGTAACCAAAAACGGTGAAATGTACACCGGTGAAGATTTGTTTGAAATTGAAAACTACCGCAACTTACCCGAACTTTTGAAAAAATGCCGTAAAGTATATCTCACCCGTGAAAACGACAACGTGCTTGTGAAATCGGTTGAAAAGAAACTCTTCAAAAACGAAAAAGATATTGCTATTGACGTTGCTTTCCCTGTTGTTCACGGCACAAACTGTGAAGACGGTACAATTCAAGGTCTTTTTGAATTTTTAAACATTCCTTACGTTGGCTGTGATATCGTGTCTTCGGCTGTGGGTATGGATAAAGCAATTTTTAAAGACGTTCTTAAAACCGCAAAACTTCCCGTACTTGACTGTATTTGTATTTATTCTAAAGAATACGTGGCTGATAAAAACGCAGCCGTTAAAAAAATAGAAAAAGAAATCGGTTTCCCGCTTATTGTAAAACCCGTAAATCTTGGCTCAAGCGTTGGTATTACAAAAGTTAACTCTAAAGAAGAACTTGACAACGCAATGATGCTCGCTTTCAGTTTTACCGACCGTGTTTTACTCGAACACGCTATAAACAACCTACGTGAAATCAACTGCTCGGTTGTGGGCGACAGCGACCATTGCGAAGCCAGTGTTTGCGAAGAACCAATTGCTAATGATGAAATTTTATCTTACCAAGATAAATATTTAGGTGGCGGAAAGCAACAAGGCGGCAGTAAGGGAATGGCATCTCTTGGCAGAAAAATCCCTGCCGAACTTTCAAAATCTAAAGAAAAAGAAATTCGTGACCTTGCTTGTAAGGTGTTTAAAGCCATTGGAGCAAACGGCGTTGTTCGTATCGACTTTATGATAGATGTTGACACTGACACCGTTTATGCCAACGAAATTAATACTATCCCCGGTTCGCTTGCTTTCTATTTGTGGGAAGCCACGGGTATTAATTACACTGCCCTTTTAGACCAACTTATTGAACTTGCATTTAAAAGAGCACGTGCCCGTGACAATATAACCTACACAATAGATACAAATATTCTTTCGGGCGTTTCCTTTGGTTCAAAAGGTTCTAAAGGAGCAAAAATGTAATGACCAACCTTTTAATAAAACTGTTTGTGAAAGATTTTCAAAACACAAAAGATAATAAAGTTCGTGAAAACTATGGAAATCTTGGCAGTATAACTGGTATTGCCTGTAACTTATTACTTTGTATTTTAAAAATCACTGTTGGCCTTGTAATTGGCAGTATTTCCATCACTGCCGACGGTTTAAACAATTTGTCCGATATGGGTTCTTCGGTTATTACAATGATTGGCTTTAAACTTTCAAACAAACCTGCCGACACCGACCACCCCTTTGGACACGGAAGAATGGAATATATGTCGGCGTTTATTGTAGCAATTCTTATTTTGCTTGTTGGTTTTGAACTTTTAAAATCTTCGGTAACTGCTCTTATTAATTCCAATCCCGCACCTACTTATTCAATTATATCAATTATAATTTTAGCGGTATCGGTTGTTATTAAGTTTTGGATGTACTGTTTTAACCGTAAAATCGGCAAAAAAATAGAATCTGAATCGCTACTCGCCACCGCACAGGACTGTCTTAACGACGTTATAGCCACCACAGTAATCTTAATCGCAGCGGGTGTGACATATTTCTTAAATCCACCCTTTAACCTTGACGCCGTAATGGGTGTTGCAGTTGCAATATTTATACTGATTTCGGGAATAAACACCGCTAAAGAAACACTTAACAGCATATTAGGTGCTCCACCTGAAAAACAACTTATTGAAGACATTGAAAAATCAATAATGTCTTATCCCGAATTTGTTGGTATTCACGACCTTATAGTACATAACTACGGTCCAGGTAGGCAGTTTGCTTCGGTTCACGTTGAGGTGCCCCAAGACATTGATATTGTAAAGTGTCATGAGCAAATCGACATTTGTGAAAAGCAAATCGCTGAAACTTTGGGAATACAACTTGTAATACATATGGACCCAATAGACGTCAACAACGAAACGGTAAATAACACTAAAGCCGAATTGGCAAGAGGTATTAAAATAATCGACGAAAATCTCACACTTCACGATTTTCGTATGACCCCCGAATGTGAGCAACAAACAAATTTAATTTTCGACGTTGTAATCCCCGCAAGTTGCAAACTTGGCAAAAAAGAATTAAATAAAAAAATCAGTGAGATAGCACGTCTTATAAACCCAACGTTTTGTTGTGTTATAACCTTTGACCAAAATTTCATTGGTGAATAAAAACTAAAAGCGAACGGAAATTTCCGTTCGCTTTTTTTAACTGTATTATTCGTAAATACTAAATGCAGTATCTAAATCTAATGTAATTTTCTTACCCTTAAGTTCATAAGGAATTTTAACAGTATGTTCGGATTTTGAATATGTAATGTAAATATAGTTCTTTTTAACTTTATATTTACCACCGTTTGTACCAAATGAAGTTCTTACTTCAAATTTATTCGGTGCAAAGAATTCAATCTCGTGAGTTTGAATTGAAGTACCCGCTGTAACGTAGAAAGTGTAATAATATCCATTTAAAAGTGATCTTACTTTCTTAACTGTTGCAGAATCTGCATCCTTGTGCTTAGCACTTTCTTTTTTATAACCCTCAGGGTCGGCTTTTTGACAAATTTCTTTTTCGTTTTTACATGCTATAATATCATCTGTTTTTATTCTTAAATCATCAACAGGAATTGCGGTATCTTCAAAAACAATTTCTTTGCCCGCAACTAAATCCCCTTCGGGAACCTTAAAGGTAAGTACGAGTTTGTTTGTTTTTCCAACATACAAATCTTCAATAAATGAAGAGTAATAATAGTTGGGAGCGTATGTACATTGACCTTTATAGAAAACTGAATCATAAGAGTTAGATTCGCCGATTTTCATTTTTGTATATTGGCTATCAATTTTCAGGTTCTTATCTTTTGCATTTATAGATAAAAACAAATAAACCATTTTCAAAGCAGAACTTTCTTTGTCTTTGTATGAATTATTAACGTAAATTCCGTCAATATTCACATAATCGTTTGACGTTACTTTTTCGGGTTTTGAAGCGCCACATCCGGCAAAACTGAACAACAAAGCAACAACCAAAAATACCGCAATAATTTTTTTCATTTTAATTCCTCCTATGTTATAACCAAATGGTTATTAGATATAATAAGTATAGCAAAATAATGTTAATATGTCAATACCAAATAGTTATAAAAGGAATGAACTTGACATGGATAACTATTATCCTCGACTTAAAGATTTGCGTGAAGACCGCGATCTTTCACAACAATACATCGCCGAATTTTTAGATATGAAGCAACCACAATATAGCCGATATGAGCGAGGTATTCGTGACATTCCAACCGATATTTTAATAAAACTTGCAAAATTTTATAACACTTCAACCGATTATATTTTAGGACTCACAACAGAAACCACACCATATAAAAAATGAGCATTACAGCGTAACTGTAATGCTCATTTTTTACTGAAATATATTTATTTCAACTTCTTATAAAGTTCAATTACTTCTTGTCTAAGCCCTGCGTTTTCAGGTGCCTTTAATTGCGGGTCTTGTTCAAGCAATTTTTGCGCTTGGGTTCTGGCGTCAATCAGCACCTGCTTATCGGCAAAAAGGTCGGCAATTTTCATTTGCGGAATACCGCTTTGGCGGTTGCCCAAAAAGTCACCGGGTCCTCTGAGTGCCAAATCGTAATCGGCAATTTTAAAACCGTCGGCACAGGTTTTTATAACTTCAAGACGTTTTTTTGTATCGTCGCTTTGGCTATCTGAAATTAAAATACAGTCCGACTTATACTGCCCACGCCCAATTCTGCCACGAAGTTGGTGCAGTTGCGAAAGGCCAAATCTTTCAGCGTTTTCTATAACCATTATCACGGCATTAGGAACGTCAATACCAACTTCAATTACAGTTGTTGCAATTAGCAACTGTATTTCACCGTTTGCAAATTTTCGCATAACGGCATCCTTTTCCTTTGGCGACATCTTACCGTGCAAAAGCCCTAAAGAATATCCCGAAAATTCACCTTTTGCCAGGTTTTCATAATACTCTTTAGCCGATTTTATATCAAGTTCTTCATTTTCACTTACCAATGGGCAAACAATATAACCCTGTCTTCCCTCACCCAAAAACTTCTTTATGTAATTATAAATACGTGTGCGGTAAGAAGAATCTACACTGTAAGTATCTATTTTTTGTCTTCCTTTTGGATACTCGTCAATAACACTAATATCAAGGTCACCAAAAAGAATATACGAAAGGGTTTGCGGAATAGGTGTTGCCGACATTACAAGTTTATGTGGATTAAGCCCCTTGTTTTCAAGTTTACCACGTTGCGCCGCACCAAAACGGTGCTGTTCATCAGTTATTACAAGACCAAGGTTATCAAACTCAACGTCGTTTACTATAAGCGCATGAGTACCCACCACAACGTCAATTTCGCCGTTTTTAAGTTGCTCTTTAACAACGCTTTTTTGTTTTTTGGTCATTGAGCCGGTCAAAAGTCCGCAGCGAACGTTAGTATTAGCGGTGATGTTTTTAAAGGTTTCAAAATGCTGTTCAGCCAAAATTTCGGTTGGAGCCATAAGTGCAGACTGATATCCGTTTTTAGCCGCAGAATAACAAAGTGCCGCTGCTACAACAGTTTTACCGCTACCAACATCACCTTGTACAAGACGTGACATCGGTTTGCCCGAACGCATATCCAAAAGGCATTCTTGTATTACACGCTTTTGGGCATTTGTCGGTTCAAAAGGCAAATATTTTAAAAATTCATTTAAGACGTCTTTTTCAATTACACAACCGCTTTGCTTATGGGTTTTAAGTTTTATAACCGTAAGAGCCACTTGCAAACAAAATAGTTCTTCAAAAACAAGACGGCGTTTAGCCCGTTCAAAAGATTCTTTTGTTTTTGGAAAATGTATATTCCAAAGTGCATATTTAATGTCACAAAGTCCGTTTTTGCGGCGAATTTCTTCGGGCAAAACCTCGGGCATTTCTACTTTTTCCAATGCAGTTTTCACAAGTTTTTGTATTGCTTTAGAACTCATATTTCGGCTTTCAGGATAAATTGGTTCTATTAAGTTATAACCAACCTCCTGTATCAGCGGTGAATTCATTTGCTTTATAACAAAACTGCCGTCAAACTTACCGTAAAAAAGATATTCCCTGTCACAGCGTAATTTGTTAGCCAAAAAATACTGATTAAAAAGCGAAACATAAAATTTTCCGCTCTCGTCTTCGGCAATAAATTTGTAAATCATTACTTTGTTACGTGTTTCAAAGGTTTCAATAGGGGTTACAATTTTGGCTTTTACACAAACATTTTCATAGTAAGGAGCCGCCATAACAGTTGTGGTTTTGGTCCAGTCAAGATATTTCCTTGGGTAAAAGCGCAAAAGGGCACCGACTGTATCGATGCCCTTTGATTTTAAAATTTCAGCTCTCTTTTCACCGACACCCTTTAGATATTGAATATCAGTATTAGCTGTCACATTAAACACTCCTACTCAACCGAGAGAATATAATAGTAAATTGGTTGACCGCCGTTTATAACGGTGATTTCCACCTTTTCGCCGAATTTTGCTTGAATTTGCGCCTCAATTTCTTCGGCTTGTTCGGGTGTTACGTCTTCACCGTAAATTACGGTTACAAATTCACTGTCCGGCTTAATCATTTTTTTCAAAAGTTTCAAAACGCTCTTTTGTAAATCAGTATCGGTAAAGGTTACCTTACCGCCAAGAAGCGCCATTAGTTCACCTTGCTTAATTTTAAAGCCGTCAAAATCAGCGTCACGGGCAGCAAATGTAATTTGACCTGTAGCAATTCTTTCGGTTGCTTTTTGCATTTCAATAGCATTTGCATTATCATCGCTGTCAGGGTCGAAAGAAAGCATTGCCGCAATACCTTGAGGAATGGTTCTTGTGTGAATAACAATAACCTTACGGGTACTAATCGGAATTGCTTGTTCAGCCGCCATAATAATATTTTTATTATTAGGCAATACATATACTGTTTCAGCCGGTGTGGCTTCAATCGCTCTTAAAATATCATCGGTGCTGGGGTTCATTGTTTGACCGCCCGAAACTATTGTATCAACGCCTAAATCACGGAAGAGTTCAGCCAAGCCGTCACCCGCACAAACCGATACAAAACCAAATGGGTTTGTTGGCTCTACAGGAGTGATAGTTTCTGTTCTGTCAGCGCTCTTTGTTGGCTTTTTCTTGGTGTTTTGAGCGTCATGCTTTGCCCTTTCATGTTGGTCACGCATATTCTCAATTTTAAGGTTTACAAGCGAACCAAAGGTAAGACCGTTTTCAATAGCATTACCCGGATGGTCGGTATGAACGTGAACCTTAATTATTTCTTCATCGTCAACCACAACAACGCAGTCACCAATAGTTTCAAGGAACATGCGAAGTTCGTTTGGCTCTTTAGTTACTTCAGGGTTACGGTTTACAATAAATTCGGTACAGTAAGTAAAGGTAATATCGGTTTCAAATTCACCCGCAGCATTAAAACCATCATTTTCTTCTTGCTCTTCGGGGGCAGATGAACTTTCGTTTTTAATAATAACGCCATCCTTAAATACCGAAAGCATACCTTCAAGAATAATTACAAAACCACGTCCGCCCGCATCAACAACTCCTGCTTTTTTAAGAACAGGAAGTAATTCGGGTGTTTCGTCAAGTGCTTTTTTAGCACCTTCAATAGCATATTCAAAAATTGCGAGTTCGTCTTTGCCTTGTGCCAATGCTTCTTTTGCATATTCACTTGCAACTCTTGCAACTGTTAAAATTGTACCCTCGGTTGGTTTCATAACTGCTTTATAAGCGGCTTCTACACCGTATATAAAAGCGTTTGTAATATTTTCGGGGGTTACAAATTCATCATCACCAATTCCCTTTGCAAAGCCACGGAAAAGCAAAGATGTTATAACGCCCGAGTTACCTCTGGCACCACGAAGCAATGCAGAAGAGTTAACAGCAGCCACTTTACCCGCTGTTTCACCTGAAAGTTTTTCAAGTTCTCTTGCCGCATTAGATAGCGTCATAGACATATTTGTACCTGTATCGCCGTCTGGCACAGGGAAAATGTTAAGGTCATCGACTGCCTTACGGGAATTACTTATACTATTAGCCGCGGAAATCCACGCATCACGCAAAATATCGCCGTTTATCAAAATCTTACACTCCTTAATGACAGTATTATTCTTTTATACCGTCAACTTTAACAGTTACTTTATTAACTTCAATACCTGTTGCTTCTTTTACTACGTATTTAACCTTTTCGGTAATGCTTTGTGCGATAGCATTAATATTCATACCAAAAGTTACAACAATATGAAGTACAACGTCAACACCGTCAGCGTTACCTATTACCTTAATACCGGTATCGATTTGTTCTTCTTTAGAAAAAATATTAAATATTTTTTGTTTCGAGTTGCTTGGAACCATTCCAACAACCCCAAAACAAGAAGTAACTTCATTTCCGATAAGCTTTGAAAGATATGCTTCACTTAAGTTAATTTTACCTAATCTTGTTTCATAAGCTATCATAAAAACACTCCTAATTATCTTTTATTTTATATGATTGTATTGAATAGTAAATATCACTCAAAGAAGAGTTGTTTACATTTTCAATATTTTCATTGCAAAACAAAACGCCTTGTCTGTAACAAACGGGAACTATTGGCATATCACTTTGTAAAGTGACCGCAACGTCGTTAATTGAATTTTTGCCTTCATAAAAACCACTGATAACCTTTTGACAAGAAAGTTTGACTTTTTTGGGCTTTTTACTGTCAGATGTCTGGGTTTCTTTTGAAGAATCCTCAGTGTCTTTTTTCGCCTTTGTGGCCTTTATTCCATAAGCCACCGAACCGCCGGACAAAACCAACTCAGAAAGGTCCATATTCTCGGTTATTTTAACCTCGCCCAAATACAAATCAAACTGACCTTTTTTAAGACGGCGTTTATAATCTTTATAAGATTCTTCAACAACAGTGATTATTATACCGCATTCTTTAAGTTGATTTTTAATGAGTTTTGCCGCCGCAACACGAGCCGAATTGTCTTTATTAACAAGCAAACTAAACCTTAACGACTTGTTGCCGTTTCTGCGACATTTATCCTTATCTAATTCATTATACCCTATTTTTTCTAAATTCTCAATAGTTATTTGCAAATTTGATGTTATTTCTATATTTTGAAGTGACTTTGTTTCTTCCCAAACGGGATTAAAAAAGCCGGTTGCAGCAAGTGCATTATCATAAAAAACGTCTTTGCAAATGCGTTTACGGTCAAGTGCACTTGAAATTGCCTGTCGCAATTCGTTTTGCGAAAACTTGCCGTTTTTGTGGTTAATGCCAATATACACAAGATTATTAAGATTGATATTTGTTTTGGTTCCGCTCATTCGAAGTATTGTACCGTCAGAAATGTCGCTAAAATAAATATCAGTAGCACCTATTTCCACAAAGTGTGCAATAGACTCGCCATCGGGTGCGTTTATAAGGTTGATTTTTTTAATGCTACCCTTTTCGCCATAATAATTTTCATTTAGAACAAGACAAGATTTCTTCAAATCCACCTTATATCTGCCCGAGCCGATAGGCGGATATTTAACACTGTCAGAGTCTTTTCTCTTTTCACTCTTGGCTTTAATAATTGGAAAATCAAGCACGTTTTGAAAATATGGGTCATGCTTTTCCAATTTAAAAACAACAGTTTCGCTGTCTTGAGCCGAAACACTTTCAACCGAGTACAACTTATATCCATAATAAGTTTTTGATTTTTTTGCAAGTTTATAAGAATACACAACGTCACTTGCAGTAAGTGTACTGCCGTCAGAAAACTTTACATCACGAAGTTTTACTGTGCATTTATTTTTTGAAATTTCAACACTTTGCGCAATGTTATTATGCGGCACAAATTCGTTATCCGTCTTTACAAGTGAATCGTATAACAAACGGCAAAGTTGACGGTTAGTCTCGGTTTGGGCGTCATAAGGATTAAAAGTATCGGCCGCTGAATAAAGAATTGTAATGGAATCTTTATATCCTTTTTCCACTTCCGCCGTCGGCTTTTTAGACACAGTATTATTATTGTTGTTTGTTTCTTTACAACCGCAAAGCGATAAAACAAACACCAAAATTAAAATGAGCGATATAATCTTTTTCATCGTTCTTTTCCATTCTATATATAAATTCTTTCAATCAAAACCGTTTTGCCGGTTTTTTCGTCCACTTCAAAAATACAACCGTTTAACATACATTCGCCGTTTGCAAGTTCAAATTTAGACATATCATTATCTTTAAGTCGGTTAATTATAATTTCCTTTTTAACCCCTAAAACCGAATCAATTGGCCCTGTCATTCCAATGTCGGTAATATAGCCGGTGCCATTTTCTAATATTTGACTGTCGGCAGTTTGTATATGGGTGTGAGTTCCAAAAAACGCCGAAACTTTACCGTCTAAATAAAGCCCCAAAGCACGTTTTTCACTTGTGGCTTCGGCGTGAAAATCTACAACAATAATTTTAGCGCCGTCTTGTTTTGCCTTATCACAAAGTTCGTCTGCCGCCGCAAACGGACAAGAAGCATTAAGTCGGTCAAGAAAAATTTTACCGCTTAAATTTATAACCGCTACCTGAATTTTGCCAAAATCAACAAGGCAATAACCTTTACCGTTTTGAGCATCGGGCAAATTATGGGGACGTAAAACACAGTCGTTACTGTCTAAATAATCATAAACTTCGGCACGGCGAAGCGAGTGATTACCGCCTGTCAAAACATCGGCTCCAATGTTCAAAAGATAATCGGCACTTTTTGGGGTAATGCCGTTGCCGTCTGCCGAATTTTCAGCATTAATAATAACCATATCAATTTTATACTTGCGTTTAAGAGTTGGTAAAGTTTTGCGAACGTATTCGCACCCAATAGAGCCACAAACGTCTCCCACTGCTAATATTCGCATTTTACCCACCTCCAAAAGCACATATATATTTATTTTACCATAAAGTCACTTTAAAAACAATAAAAAAATATTAAGAAAATATAACCGCCTTTATGCATTTATTTGTACAAATTTTACGGATAACAATTTATTCATACCCTGTTCCATATTAATTAAAAATACCTAAAATGGCGGCTCCCGTCGGTCACCCGACTTACCCCAAAATATACCTATATTTATAACATAATTCCGCATTACGAATTCAAAAAACTCCGCCGAAGCGGAGTTTTTGTCTATTTAGTCTTCTTTTTCTTTACGCTTGACCAAGCAGAATAATACTTCTTACCCTTATAGATTTTGTAAGTACGAACTCTCACGTAGTAAGTTTTCTTCGCTTTCAACTTTTTAATAGTCTTTGAAGTGTTCGTATATTTCTTAAGTGTTACTTTCTTGGCCGATTTAAAATTTTTCTTGAGTGAATACTGAATTTCATAACCGGTAACACTCTTATTACGCTTAATCTTAACTACCAAACTCTTCTTTTTAGCGGTAACTTTTGAAATTTTTGTGGTTTTTGGTACAAGTTTTGGAATAACTTTTACGTTCTTTTTATCACCGCAAACCGTACACACGTTACCAGATGAACCCGCTTGTACATAAGTAGCTTTGTTATTAAACGGTGCATAGTTATGTACGTTTGTTTTTGGAATAACTGTAGTATAAAAATCACCGCAAGAGCATTTGTAATTCATAATACCGCTAGCACCACAAGTTGCCGATTTTCCTATGCTTGCTACGTGACTGTGACCTTTGGAAGTGCCCTCTGTTACATAACACTCTTTGCAAGTTTTTGGACTATCACAAGTGGCATTTATCCAGTCGTGTTCTTCCTTTTCAATTATATTTCCACAAAAACATATCAACCAATGATAATCTGCATTTGTTTCCCTTGAATATCCGTGATTATAGCGGGAATCGGCTTTTTCTTTGCCGCAAGAACATTCGCACCAATATTGTGTGTCATTGAAAACTAAATTGAATTCATGTTCTTGTTTTTCAGCAATTTCCCCACAATCGCAACTTTTCCAATGATATGTTTCGTCGCTATTTGTATTTTTATAATTATGTGGCTCAACTTGACGAATATCGCCACACAAATTACAACTTGTATCACAATCGTTAAAGTATTTATGTGTTAATTTGCTACTAACAATTTCACGGGTATTAGTTTTTCCGCAACCGTTATCACAAATTGCAGTTTCAGTACAGTTATTATGACATGTTGCATTTTCGTCGCTAATATAATTTGTAAACTTGTGTCCTAATACATTTCCTTCAATTTTTCCACAATTTAAACATTTTTTAGGTGAAGTGCAAGTAGCTGATTTCCAATCATGATTTGCAATACGAACAAAATCACAAACATTACACTTCTCGTCACAATCATTAAAAAAAGTGTGCACACTACTTTGAATACAACTATCATAATACCAAGTGGCATTTTTTAAATAAGTATTATCTAAACCGATAAATATTTTTGCTTTTTGTTCTTGAGTGCCAAGATAATATACATTTGAAAGCTTTTCACAATACTCAAATGCCCAATCTCCTATATTAATAACACTAACAGGAATAGTTATACTTACCAGAGAAGTACATCCTTCAAACACACTATCTTTAATTTCAGTTATATCATTTGGTATTACTAAATCCGTTACTAATTCATTATTTAAATATAAATTTTTAGCATAAAGAAGTGGATTAGAAAAAGCACCGCAAAAATTAATTTTACACCAAGCGCTTAAGTCTGTAATATGCACACTTGTAAGACTGTCACAATATTCAAATGCAAATTCACCTATACTAATAACACTTTCAGGTATAGTTATACTTGTAAGTTCATTACAATCAGAAAACGCATCATCAGAAATCATTTTTGTTTTTGGTTTTATTGTATAACTACCACTAATGACAGATTCCGCTTCAATTAAATGATTTCCAATATATAATACACCATTTTCCCAATTTGAAGAATTGTTATAATATCCGGTATTATAAAACGCATTATAACTTATATCTGTAACACTATCGGGAACGGTTATACTTGTAAGGTTTTTGCAATCACAAAATGCAAGCCCATCAATACTAGTAACACTATTAGGAATAATTACACTTTTAAGCAAGGTATAATTTTCAAATACGCTTTTTTTAATTATGGTTATATCGTTTGGTATTTCTAAATCAGTTATTAATTCATTATCTAAATACAAATTTTCAGCAAAAGAAAGCGGATTAGAGTAAAAGAAACCAAAATCAATTTTACACCAGGCACTCAAATCAGTAATATATATATTTTTCAAATTTTCACAACAATCAAACGCATAATTTCCTATACTGATAATACTATCTGGAATAGTTATACTTGTAAGATTGACACAATCGGAAAATGCATAATCACAAATCTTTTTTGTTCCTGATTTTATGATATAATCACCGCTAATAGTGACTTTTGCTGCGATTAAATGATTTCCAATATATAATACACCATTTTCCCAATTTGAAGAATTGTTATAATATCCGGTATTATAAAATGCATTATAACTTATATCTGTAACACTATCGGGTATATTTATGACAGTAAGTCCTGTACAATCTATAAATGCCGAACCCCCCACGTTAGTAACCCCATCTTCTATAATTACCTGTGTAAGTTGGGTACCCCAAGGGGCTTTCTCCCAATCGACATAATTATCCATTGCACCATTACCACTAATGGTAAGAACCGTACCGTCAAGTGTCCAATAACAGTCGCCCGTAGTACCACTCGTCGCAGCAGAAACTGTCACTGCACCCAAAGGTACGATAGAGAATACCATAACAAGTGTTAAAACAATTGCCAAAATCTTTTTCAAAAAAATCTCCCCAAAAATCAAAATTCTTACAAGTACAATATACCACAAACATCCAAAAATTGCAAGATTTTATGGATCGTTATTGCATACGGTAGGGGCGACCATTGGTCGTCTGCGTGGGTTTATATAATTAAAACAAACCGGCAATGCGGTCCCTACAATTTTTATATAAATTTTTTCATAGCGATTGGCACTTGCAACAACTTACAAGCGAACATTAAACATAAAAAAATCCCCTGCTTAAAGCAGAGGATTTTTAAATAATCTATTATTAGATTTCAGCGAAGTACTTAATTGTACGAACCATTTGGCTGGTGTAGCTGTTTTCGTTGTCATACCAAGAAACAACTTGTACTTCATAAAGGTCGTCAGCAACCTTTGATACCATTGTTTGAGTAGCATCAAAGAGTGAGCCGTAACGCATACCAATAACGTCTGAAGAAACGATTTGGTCTTCATTGTAACCGAAAGATTCGCAAGCAGCAGCTTTCATAGCAGCGTTGATGCCTTCTTTAGTTACGTCTGTACCCTTAACAACAGCGGTAAGGATTGTTGTAGAACCTGTCGGAACAGGAACACGTTGAGCAGAACCGATAAGTTTGCCGTTGAGTTCAGGAATTACAAGACCGATTGCCTTTGCAGCACCTGTTGAGTTTGGAACGATGTTAGCAGCACCTGCACGTGCACGGCGAAGGTCACCCTTTCTGTGAGGACCGTCAAGAATCATTTGGTCGCCGGTGTAAGCGTGGATAGTGCTCATGATACCGCTTTGAATAGCAGCATAATCGTTAAGAGCTTTAGCCATAGGAGCTAAGCAGTTTGTTGTACAAGAAGCAGCAGAAATGATGTTGTCTTCTTTAGTAAGGGTGCCTTCGTTTACGCTGTAAACGATAGTGGGAAGGTCGTTACCTGCGGGAGCAGAAATAACAACTTTCTTAGCACCTGCATCGATATGAGCTTGGCTCTTTTCCTTTGAGCAGTAGAAACCGGTGCATTCGAGAACTACGTCAACACCGAGTTCGCCCCAAGGAAGATCCTTAGCGTCTTTTTCAGCATAGATTTTGAGAGTTTTGCCATCTACAGTGATGGTACCAGCTTCGTCGTCAGCTGCTACGGTGTGAAGATTTTCACCAATATAACCGCAGTAACCGCCCTGTGCTGTGTCATACTTTAAAAGATTAGCAAGCATTGAGGGTTTTGTAAGGTCGTTGATAGCTACTACATCGTAACCTTCAGCGCCGAACATTTGACGAAATGCGAGACGACCGATACGGCCGAATCCGTTAATTGCAACTTTAACCATTGGAATATACCTCCTAAATTTTTTACTCATATATTTTACTCTATTTTTACAATAATTGCAAGTAGTTTGTCAAATTTTTAACAATTTTTTTAATTTTTATATAAATTGGCATAATAAACTTATATTCAAGTGGGAAAGTTTGTGATAGTTTTGCCAAATTCTTTTGAGAGATATCTTGCAAATTTGCGAATTTACGTATCTCTTTCAATATTAAAGCACGGTTTTAAAAAACATCACCTTAAAAATTTAAAAAAAATCTACTTTGCCGAAGCAATGTATAATAAAAATACGGTTCAAAGCGTTGATATAAACAAACTTTATAATAATATTTTAAGCGCTGTAAAAGCAACAAACTCTCACTTAAAATTTAATTCCGGTATGAGCGGAAACTTTTATATAAATAAATCTTTATTTTCGCTTTTTTTAATTCATATATCAACTGTTACCAATGACGTTACTGCGAACTATTCAAGGGAGTGTATTTGTATATCCTTTAATTGCAAAAACCCAAACCCTCTCCCCTATTTAAAAGAGTTGGGCGGATATTTGCTAAAACACAAAACAACCTGCCTTGCCGTTATACCCGTTTTAAAATCTTTAGATGAATCAATTTATATTGAAAGCGAATTCGAATTTATTTTTGACAAATTTTCTGTTGTGAATGTTTTTTATAATAATTTATTATAGCAAAATAAAAACTCCGCCGTAGCGGAGTTTTTTGTTACGCTTTTTTAAGTGCTATTCTTGCTTTCTTAAGTTTTAAAAGTGATTTTTCTACATCTTTTTGAAGTTTATCAGCACTGGCTAAAACAACTTCCGCTTCGGTTCTTGCTGTTTTATATTCAGCATAACTTTCGGCTGTGTAGTCACTTTCTTTAATTTTACGGGCAAGTTCTTTTTCAAGATAGTGAGTATCAACAAGTTTACCGCCGTTAAACAACACTTTTTTAATCTTAATCCATTTACCCGAATGGTCTTTAATAATAATTCTTGCAGATAAAACGGGTGTTTTTTCAAAATTTACAGTACGTTGGTCTTCCATATCGTTAAGGTCGGCAACATTAATATAATTTTCACCGTCTTTTGAAATTTGAAACTCGGCTCTATAAAGTCGGTCATCACCGCAAGACACAAGTGTAAAACTTTCAAGTTCTAACGGATGGCTAAACTTAAAGGTGATATTATCATTTGGAACTTGCGGTCCGTTTTGCCAGTAAATAAGTTGGTCGTCATCTTTCAATACGTTTCCAACAGCATTTTCTTTCCACTGTTCACGGTTGGTGGAAACTGTTGCAATTTCAGGTACCGAGATAACAAGTTTTTCTTTGGCATTTATAATACGTTTTACTGCGTAATCAAAGGCATCTTGGTCACTTTGGGAGTTGCAAAGCACCGAAGCGGCAACAAGACACGCTAACTCATATTCCGAGAAACTTTCAGGTGCATAGTCAATTTTAGAAATATCTTCCAAAAGAAGTTGCACAAGTGCCGAAGTATCGCAAGGTAAAAACTCTTTGGCTTCGAGTTTAACCATTCTATAAGCCAACAAATTAATCAGCGAAGCGTTTTCTGTTTGCTTTGCATTTTCAAATACCGCTAAAATATCGTTTACACGGTTTTCCATTAAGCCCAAATCTGTGGCTTTAATTTTTTCACAACCTTGTTTTAAACAAATTTTTCCGTCGCCGTTCATACTGTCAGCGGTTGTGTCACCGCTCAAAACAGTAATGCCGCCAATTACACCTGTAAAACCTTCACCTATTTTACCAAGCGGTAAGTCAAGAGAAGAAGAATTGAAATGAGCTAACTTTTCGCCGTGATAATATCCTTTTGCAACAAAAACACCGTCAACACAAAGACCTGCCTCTATTCGCACGTCTTCAATAAGCGCTGTGGTAATTTTAATGTTTTGCATACGGCCTGTATCTATCACGTACGGGAAACTGTATTTAAAGCCCTGACGCTCGTACCCGATTTTACCCGTTCCTTCATAATTCAGGTAAACCTTTGTGTCACGGCTTGAGAAAATAACTGCGTTTTCTCTAACATTATCATCAATTAAAATATCCATTGAAATGGTACTGTTATATCCCACTTCGGTCATATCGGTTGTGATATAAGAATTTGCATCAAACAAAAGGCCTTTTTCGGTTTTCTTTGCGCCAAAATTTTCCACAGTATGACCATTACCGCTTTGGTCTTCAAGACCGCAGGCAAAATCAAACTTTGCAATAATACCGTCAGCATTTGGCTCAAAATATTTAAACGGATTAACACCGGGGGCAAATTTTCCAAATTTTTTTGTCAAGGCAACAAAATCATCACCTGTCATCTCGCCTGTGTTTTTGCCTTGCCATGCTTTTTCAGCAGTGGTCATAATAGCGTTTTTAACACTCTCAAAAACGTCAGTTTGACTTATACCCGATTTACAGTCATTCCAAAACGTTGGTTCATATCCCAAAAGCAAAGGACTTGCCATTGGCATTTCATAACCCACAACCTTGTTAACGTTCTTATTTTCGTAATTCCATTTAGCGTCAATACGCATTTGATTGCCGTAATATGGGTTAGAAGGACAAATGTAAAGTGCTTCACGAACGTCGTTATTTATAAACTTATGACCTTTCTCAATCATAAGCGCAGGGTTTGTGGCAGTATCAATCCAGAAATTGAGAACCGCATCGGTAGATACAGGGGTTTTGCCTGTAACACCGCTACCTTCTTCACCGCCAAGCACCGCCCAATATTGCGGAGTGATACCCTTATTATTAAGGTAAACAATAAGCTCATTCAAATACTTGCGCTGTTGCTCATGCATACCTTCAACCCAGTATTCATCATTACCGATATGCAAGCGTTTGCCACGAAAAACAGGGTCTTCGCCGTCAACCATTTCATCAATGAGTTCTTTAATAAATTTAAGCGATTTTTGAAGTTTTTCTTCGGTTGTAAGGTCCATCATACCGTTAAGTGAAATTTCTTTATCATAAAGTTCCAAAAATGCACAGTGACCGGGGGTATCAATTTCGTTAACCATATCAATACCAAAACTTTCAGCCATTTTTTGAAACGCTTTGTAATCTTCTTGACGGTAAATTTTACCCTCTTCTAAATTGGCGTTAATTTGGGGGAATTTTTTACTTTCAATACGGAAAACGGTGTGTGTTTCACCGCCGTTGTCGTTTATATGCATATGTAATTCGTTCATTTTAAAATACGCCATATAACGAGCAATTTCGTGCATATAGTCAAGTTGTATAAACGTACGTCCAAGGTCAATCATAAGACTGCGCACAGGGTACTGCGGATAGTCACGAATAATACCGCAAGGAAGTAATTTTTTATCAAATAAAATTTGGGTAATAGTTGTTCCGCCGTACAAAACACCTTTTTCAGTTGGGGCAGAAATTGTAACCTTTTGGGGCTCAATCTCCACATAATAACCCTCACTGCCAAGTTCGGTATTATTTGATAACTCAAGAACTATATCGCCATCACAATCACTTATTGCAATATTTACACCAAGCATTTTTTCAAAGTAAAATGCAATTTGCTCGGCTTTTTCTTTAAGAGACGTATCTTTATAATATATTTTAGAAGTATCTTTAAGCAAAAACTCTCCGCTGTCGCCCTTCCATTCACGAAGTGTTGGTAAAACTTGCGGTTTTTTATTTTCACCTTGTTCTTTATATAGTCCCGGAACAATGAAATTTACTTCATTAAAATTGTCTATAGCAGTATCGTTTAAATCTTTTTTATTCGTCACACGGTACATTACCGAAACCGCAGTATCAAAAAGCGGACTGTAAACCCTACCGTCAAGGTCAACAACCGTTAAATTTGAAGAACCGTAAAGCGAAACATTAAATCCATCCCACTTTGGCAAAATAATACTTTTACCGTCTTGCGATAATGTCGGTGGAGTAAATTTAATTTGTTCAAGTATTTTTGAAGCAGTAGTTGTACTCATAAAAAATCTCCCTTTATAAAATATCAACTGTTTATATAATAAAATAACCCCCCAAAAAAATCAATAGTATTTTCCTATATTTTCTAGGAATTTTCAATACAAAAATCCACCAATGGTTGATTTTATCATAAAAAATAATTATAATTAACTTTATAGTTGAGAAAAAATGTTGTAAAATTAAAACACAAAAAAACGTGAGGTAAATTATGGCATATTTTAATTACTCAAAAATAAAAGAATTTAGAATTAAAAACAAACTTACCCAAAAAGATTTAAGCCAGAGTTTAGGTATTAGTAACCGTGCGGTATCGAAATGGGAAAACGGTTTATCTTTTCCCTCAAGCCAACATATTTTTGAACTTTCAAAAATATTTGGTGTACCAATGGATATTTTTTATTCAAAAAACAGTTCTAATATCCAAAAACCAAAAATTACTGGTATGAGTTCTATAACCGAACTTTATAAAATAGGAAGAGGACCATCAAGTTCACACACAATAGGGCCTGAAAAGGCGTGTAAAGAATTTTTAAAAGAATATAAGGAAGCCGATTTCTTTAAAGCGGTTTTATGTGGTTCACTTGCCAAAACGGGCAAAGGTCACGGTACCGATACCGTTATTAAAAAAACTTTTTCACCTTATAAATGCCAAATTGAATTTGATTTTAACAAAACCGATTTGCCCCACCCTAATACAATGTATCTTTTGGCTTTTAAAGGTAAAACCCAAATAGCCGAAAAACAAGTGCAAAGTGTTGGTGGTGGAAGTATTGTTTGGCAAGATGAAAAAGCCACACCCGAAAAAATCATATACCCTCATACAACCTTTAGTGACATTGCAAAATATTGTACACAGCACAATATTCGCATTTGGGAATACGCTTTGAAATACGAAGATAATAACTTTAAAAACTTTATGCAAAAAATTTGGACCCAAATGAAAGATACTATTCACAAAGGTCTTGAAAGTGAAGGTATTTTACCTGGTGGACTTGAACTTCAAAGAAAAGCCAAAACTCTATATGAAAGTCAACACATAGACGAAACTGCCCAAACACGCGAAAACCGTATGGTATGTTCTTTTGCCTTTGCCACAAGTGAGCAAAACGCCTCGGGCGAAACAATAGTAACTGCTCCTACTTGCGGTGCGGCAGGGGTGCTTCCGGCAGTTCTTTATTACTACCAAAAGAAAAACGGCTTTACTGACAGCGAAATTGTAAATGCACTAATTACTGCAGGAATTATTGGAAATCTTATCAAAACCAACGCTTCAATTTCGGGCGCAGAATGTGGCTGTCAAGCCGAAATCGGCTCGGCTTGTGCTATGGCAGCGGCCGCTTTGGCAGAACTATTAGACCTTAATTTTGATAAAATTGAATATGCTGCCGAAATTGCCATTGAACATCATTTGGGCCTCACCTGTGACCCAATTTGCGGACTTGTTCAAATTCCTTGTATTGAACGCAACGCAGTTGCCGCAATGCGTGCCATAAATGCCGTAAATCTCTCAAGTTTTCTTTGGAGCACTCGTAAAATATCATTAGACAGCGTTATTAAAACAATGAAAGAAACCGGCCACGACCTGTCTTCACCATATAAAGAAACCTCCGAAGCCGGACTTGCTAAAATAAAATTATAATAAAATCGCCTTGAAGCACACTCTTTAAGTTATTGTGCATCAAGGCAATTTTTTTGATTATTTGGTTTTTTTGGATTTATAACCCGACCAAGCAGAATAATATTTTTTACCGCTTGAAGTCTTGTAAGTTCGAACTCTTACGTAATATTTTTTCTTTGATTTTAAACCTTTCAACGTTGCAGTTGTTTTCTTGTTGCTTGAAACGGTCAAAATTTTGGTGGTAGATTTGCTAAACTTTTTAGAAGTTGAATATTGTATTTCATAACCCTTTACTTGTTTTGTCTTTTTTGTAATTTTAACCTTTAAACTCTTCTTTGCTGCTGTGAGTTTTTTTATAGAAGACTTGGGTGGGTTTATTTTAAACTTAACTGTTTTCGAACCCGAATAATTTCCTTTAAAAGTGACTTTTACTTTGTAACTGCCTAAATTTTTTCTCTTGCCGTAACACTTTAAAGTATAATATTTCGAAGAAACCGTCTTCCCTGCTGAATCTTTCACAGTAACTTTTGGAGTTTGTACTTTTCCGTTATAGTGACAATCGTTCGCTTTTACAGATTTAATCTTTTTTATGGTAACAACGTCATCAAAACGTCCGCATAAAGAACATATTTTTTCGCCTTTGCCATTTTTATAAAGTGTTGCCTTTTTGGTAGGCACAACTACAAACTTATGTGTCAATTTACTGCCTAAATCTACAACAGTTTTAAATTTATCACAATTTTTTATACAACATTTTGCGGTTTTTGTTCCATTTTTAACACAACTCGCATTCTTGTCACTTATATAATTACCATATACGTGCTCGTGGTCGTATTTTGCGGTAACCGCTCTATCATCACGCACAAAAAACGCCTTTATCAAAAACTTACTGTTATCTTTTGCAGAATTTGCAAAATACGGCCTAATAATTACAGTATGCTTACCGTATTCAAGCCCTGTAGCCAAAACTGTTGGGGTCATTTGACGAGCCACGGATTTTTCTTCTTGATTATCCACTTTTATACTGTAGTATTCAACCTTGTTATCGTTTTCACACGTTTCTAATATTGCAATTTCAGTGCCTGTAAATTCAAGTGCAAAACTTACTGATTCATTTTTTTCTATAGAAGCCGCGCCGTCATCACCGAAAGTCCTAAATGGATTTCCTATATTCATTTCGCTATAATGTTTAAGCTTAAGGTTTTTGCCACCAAGTTCTTGTGATTTTGTAACCAACGCTTCATCTACATCAATAACTTCAATATTACCGTCGAGTAAATATTCATTAACCATTTTTGGAAGCGTATGATTTTTAGCGCTGCCGTCATAACTTGAATTAATTAAGCAATTTTCTAAATATTCCTTAATCGCATCAAAATAAATTTTGTATCCTTTGTTATTAGGGTGAACGTTTGTACCATCATCATAAAAGTATTCAGGCCATTCTTGTTGTGCTTTTCCAACAGTAATTTTATCCGCCAAAGCACGTCCAATATGTATTGAAGGAATATTATAAGCAACGCAAATTTTTTCGTGTTCCTTTGCTTCGTCGTGAAGTTCACCTGCTTGGTTGGTGTTTACGTGTGAAATTTCGGTTGTGTAAACTGTCACAATATCACACAAAGGTAACTCTTTTCTGATATTGCGAACAATGGTTTCAAACCGCATTCCGTATTCAGCCAACGGTATGTCTTCACCTTGATTATCATAATAATCGTTTATCGCAAATTCAACAAAAACCAAATCCGGCTTATGTGCTATCACATCGTGATTCAAACGGTAAGCGCCAAACTTAGACCCTGTAGCACCAATTGCACTATTGATATTATTTATGGTTACATTATTAAAATTATCTACAAACCATTGCCCAACAAGTCCACGCCAAGAATCAGTTTGGGCATTAGTGGCTCCTGTACCGTTAGTAACCGAACCGCCAAAATAAACAATATTTAATTCATCGCCTGCGCTAAGTTTAGCGTAGGTATTTTTTAAATCTTGCCCACGCTTATATATGTACTTCTGATATTGATTTGTTTGGCTTGTGGCAAAAACCGAGCCAAGCGAACAAACCTCTACAGAAAAAACAATTACTAAAGCCAACACCAAACTAATTGCTTTACGAAATTTCACCTTTAAAATCCTTCCTTTCAATAATAAAACATAAGTTAAAATCAAAAATAGAAAAAAGTCCCCCTTGGGAACTTTTACTTTTCTCCTTTTTCACTGATACCGCGGTATATTTCGCCCACCATTCGTTCAATTTTTTCATCAGTTAAATCAGCACCGCCGTCCATAGCAATTATACTTAAAAATTTTTCAGCGCTTTCGCTATCGCCAATTTTACTTTTGATTTGTTTTATAACGTAATCACTGTCTTTGTTTTGTGATAAAGTTTTAGGAGAAAATGAAAAAAGTTCGTCTATTGAACAACCAAACGCTTCTGCCATAGCCGGCAAAAGCAAAACATCGGGAGATGATTTTCCGTTTTCCCATTTTGAAACTGCTTGAAAAGTAACGCCAAGTTTTGTGGCAAGTGCTTCTTGAGTTAAACCGCTAATCTTGCGGTATTTTTGAATATTTGCCGATAATATCTTACTAATTGCAGTCACAAAATCATCTCCTTTTCTTATTCACTAATCTCTACAAAGTTATTATAACACAATTTTTATATTCTAACAATAAAACACAGGTTGAATTATTCAACCTGCAGTTGAGAGTATAACCTATGTTTTATTATTAATTACTTATCGATAATATTTCTTACCCATATTCCTTTTTTAACAAATATGAACCCTACAATGCATTTCACAAACTCAAGACCTTGAACTATAAAGTATAAAGGCACAATAGCAAGATTTGTAAAATTTGCAAGAATATATGCCACCGGCACCGCTACACCCCAAGTAAAAAGACTGTCAAACATAAATGTAATTATTGTTCTGCCACCCGAACGAATAGTAAAATAACAGTTATGTGCAAAAGCGTGAACCGGCATCAAAACCGCCACGACAAGCAAAAATTTGGTAGCCATTTCTTTTACAACAGTTTCGGTGTTATAAATATGCGGAACAAAAGGCGCCACAGCAGCCAATACACTGCCCATAACAGCGCAAGTAGCAACGGCCAATGCCAATAACTTCCAGGCAGAATCTTTGGCTTTTCTAATTTCATTAGCGCCCAAATGTTGCCCTACAATAATTGCAACAGCGTTACCCATTGTAAGAAATACAACGTTAAACAAATTGTTTACGGTGTTTGAAATATTTATTGCCGCCACTACCGATAATCCGCGTACAGAATAGCATTGAAGTTGTACCGCCATACCAAGCGACCATAAAAATTCGTTTATAAGAAGCGGAAATCCCTTTTTCAAAATATCAAAACATAGCGCTTTTGGAACGTATAAACTCCGAAATGCCGATTTTATAAACTTAAATTTTTCACGTTTTACTGCAGTTAAAATTATTATGAATAGCATTTCAACATAACGTGACAAAACGGTGGCAATCGCCGCGCCAACTACACCAAGTTTTGGAAAGCCGAATTTACCGAAAATAAGTAAGTAATTAAATATGAGATTAACGAAAATAGCAATAACACTTGCTGTCATTGGAAGTTTGGTTTCACCTGTTTCACGCAAAGTGCTTGAGTAAACCTGTGAGACCGCAAACGGCAAAAGCCCGATTATCATTACTTTTAAATAATTTGTTGCATACCCCAAGGTCGCAACAGCGTCTTGAGCAGATGTATCTTCGGCCAAATACATTGAAACAAGTGGTTTTGCGAAAACAAAAAATACTGTACCGCATATTAAAAACATTAAAACAGCAATAACCATTTTTATTCTAAAGCAATGACGCACACCTTGGGTATCACCTGCACCCGCATATTGAGTTGAAAAAATACCTGCACCTGCAAGTCCGCCAAAAATACAAAGATTAAACACAAATATAAGTTGATTTACAATAGCAACCGCCGACATTTCAAGTGTACCAACTCTACCAACCATTATGTTATCAAGCAAATTAACAACGTTTGTAACGGTATTTTGCACAATCATTGGTAAAACAATTGCAATAACTCTGCGATAAAAAGCAGCGTCACCAATAAGTTTGCTTTTAATTTTTGAAACTGTCATAAAAATCCCTTATTCATATTAAAAGCATCTTATAGAAGTTTAACACTCTACAAGACGCTTAAAATTTTAATTTTATGTATTTATCCCATCATTGCATTCATACAAAACAGGTAAGCAATTATTCCGCCAATGCACAACGAAATAACAATAATCGATATAACCGTTGCAGTAATATCAATTTTGTCTTTTACAATAAAATCTTTTAAATGTGTAATTTTTGCAATAAGCATACCGGTAAAAATAAACAATACAATGACTAATACAATAAGTAAGCCAATTGAAAAATTAAACATTGTTTCATGTTGTGGTAAGATATTTTTCATAATTTTCACCTGTTTTTTGAAAATTAAATGACTTTTTACATATTATAACATAAAAAAATAGAGATAGCAAGTGCTATCTCTTAAAAAACATATAAAGCTCACACCCTGAAAACTGAACAAGTAATGGAAGGGATCGAAAAAATAGGTCAAGCCCTCGGTCTATTAGTACTGCCTAGCACACATGTCACCATGCTTACACATGCAGCCTATCAACCCGGTAGTCTTCCGGGGACCTTACTAGC
>SVOX01000104.1 GCA_015066165.1 Oscillospiraceae bacterium
TGGTTGTGTTGATGCCCTTAACGAAATCGGTATTGACTGCTTTGGTCCCAATAAGGCGGCAGCAATTATTGAAGGCAGTAAGGTTTTTTCAAAAAATCTTATGAAAAAATACAACATTCCAACTGCGCAGTATGAGGTTTTTAACGATTTGGATAAAGCACTCGAATATTTGGAAACTGCTCCAATTCCAACAGTTATTAAAGCCGACGGTTTGGCGCTTGGTAAAGGTGTTATAATTGCTGAAACCCGTGAAGACGCAAAAACCGCCGTTCGCTCAATGATGGAGGATAAAATCTTTGGCGAAAGCGGAAACAATGTTGTAATTGAAGAATTTTTAACAGGTCCTGAAGTATCGGTTCTCTCTTTTACAGACGGTAAAACAGTTGTACCTATGGTATCTTCAATGGACCATAAACGTGCATTAGACGGTGACAAAGGTCTGAACACAGGCGGTATGGGTACAGTAGCCCCCAACCCCTATTACACCGAAAGTATTGCAAAGGAATGTATGGAAAAAATCTTCATTCCTACAATGAACGCTATGAATTCTGAGGGGCGCACCTTTAAAGGCTGTCTTTACTTTGGTCTTATGCTTACACCGAAAGGTCCTAAAGTAATCGAATACAACTGCCGTTTCGGTGACCCTGAAACTCAGGTTGTGCTCCCCTTGCTTGAAAGTGACCTTTTGGAAATTATGCAGGCTACCACAAACGGCACCTTATCCGAAACGCAAGTTAAGTTTAAAAACGGTGCTGCCGCTTGTGTTGTAATGGCTTCAAACGGTTATCCTCAAAAATATGAGAGCGGTTTCCCGCTTGAAATTGGCGAAGACGTAGCAAATAAAGTTTATGTTGCAGGTGCTAAAATTAAAGATGGTACTCTTGTTACTGCTGGCGGACGTGTTCTCGGTGTTACCGATACCGCCCAAAACTTGAAAGAAGCACTTGAAAAAGCATATAAAAACGTAGAAAGCGTCAAATTCCAAAATTCTTTCTATCGTAAGGATATTGGCAAAAAGGCAATGGAGGTACTTAAATAATGGTTTACCGTATTTATGTTGAAAAGAAAAAAGAACTTGCAAACGAAGCACGTGGAGTTCTTTCAAACATCAACGGTTTGTTACAAATTTCATCTGTTAAAGACGTTAGAGTAATTAACCGTTATGACGTTGAAAATATTGAAAAAGATTTATTTGATTATTCGGTAAACACCGTATTTTCAGAACCGCAATTAGATATTGCAACAACCGAAATTGACACAAATGGCGCTACTGTATTTGCAACCGAGTATCTCCCCGGTCAATACGACCAACGTGCCGATTCTGCTGCTCAATGTATTCAAATAATCTCGCAAAAAGAACGTCCGACAGTTAAAACCGCAAAAGTTTACTGCCTTTACGGTGATATTGCTGCCGAAGAACTTACTGCAATAAAGAAATATCTTATTAACCCTGTTGAATCACGTGAAGCAACACTTGATACTTACGAAACATTAAAGGTTAATTATGATATTCCAACCACTGTTGCTACTTTAGACGGTTTTATTGACCTTGACCGCAAAGGACTTGAAGATTTTATTAAACAATACGGTCTTGCAATGGATATTGATGATATCACCTTCTGTCAAGAATATTTTAAAACCGAAAAACGCAACCCAACTATCACCGAAATTCGAATGATAGATACATATTGGTCAGATCACTGCCGTCATACAACTTTTCTTACAAATATTGACAATGTAACTTTTAAAGATGAACTTTTACAAAAAACTTATAACGAATATTTAGAAGTTCGCAAAAATTTAGGCAGAACAAAACCAATTTGTCTTATGGACTTGGCAACAATTGCTGTTAAACAACTTAAAAAAGACGGCAAACTCGATAAACTTGACGAATCTGAAGAAATCAATGCTTGTACCGTTAAAATTGACGTTGAAGTTGAAGGAAAACTTGAAAAATGGTTACTTCTTTTCAAAAACGAAACCCATAACCACCCAACCGAAATTGAACCTTTTGGCGGTGCTGCAACTTGTATTGGTGGTGCTATTCGTGACCCACTATCAGGTCGTAGTTACGTTTACGGCGCTATGCGTGTAACGGGTGCTGCTAACCCACTTAAGAGTGTTAAAGAAACAATGGCGGGTAAACTTCCCCAACGTAAAATTGTCACAACCGCTGCCGACGGTTATTCTTCATACGGTAACCAGATAGGTCTTGCAACCGGTATTGTTGATGAAATTTATCACGACGGTTACGCCGCAAAACGTATGGAAATTGGTGCAGTAGTCGCTGCAGCTCCCCAAGAAAACGTTAGACGTGAATGCCCACAAGACGGTGACGTTGTAATTCTTTTGGGCGGAAGTACCGGCCGTGACGGTTGTGGCGGTGCTACAGGTTCTTCAAAGTCACATACTTTAGAATCGCTTGAATCTTGCGGTGCCGAAGTACAAAAAGGTAACGCACCGGAAGAGCGCAAACTTCAAAGATTATTCCGCAACCCTACCGCTACAAAAATGATCAAACGTTGTAACGACTTTGGCGCAGGCGGTGTCTCGGTTGCTATTGGTGAATTGGCTGACGGTCTTGAAATTGATCTTAACGCCGTTCCTAAAAAGTACGAAGGTCTCGACGGTACAGAACTTGCAATTAGTGAATCACAAGAAAGAATGGCTGTTGTTATTGAAAAAGAAAACATCGATAATTTCTTGAATTTAGCAAAGCAAGAAAACTTACAAGCCGTTGTTGTGGCTCGTGTTAAAGCCGAACCACGTCTTACAATGCATTGGAACGGTAACACTATAGTTGACTTAAGCCGTGAATTTTTAAATTCAAACGGTGCCGAAAAGCATATTGATATCGAAGTATCAAAACCCGTTTTAACTGCTAATTATGTAGAAGGTTCATTTAGTGAAAACTACAAAGCTTTAGCTGATGACCTTAATATTTGCTCAAAACGCGGTCTTTCTGAACAGTTTGACTCTACAATTGGTGCAGGTACAGTTCTTATGCCGTTTGGCGGTAAAAACCAAATCACACCAATTCAAGCAATGGTACAAAAAATCAGTGTTGAAAAGAAACACACTAACGATTGCTCACTTATGTCTTGGGGTTATAATCCGTTTATCACTTCAAACAGTCCATATCACGGCGCATACTTGGCTGTTATTGAATCTGTTTGTAAATTGGTTGCAACCGGCGCTAAATTTGAAGACGTTTATCTTACTTTCCAAGAATATTTTGAAAAACTTGGTAAAGATAGTAAACGTTGGGGTAAACCGTTAGCAGCATTACTTGGTGCGTTTAAAGCACAAATGGAATTGGGCATTGGTTCAATTGGCGGTAAAGACTCAATGAGCGGCTCTTTTGAAGATCTTGACGTTCCCCCAACTCTTGTATCTTTTGCTGTTACTACTGATAAGGTTGACAATATCGTTTCTCCCGAATTCAAAAATGCGGGTAACAAGGTTGTTCTTCTTACCCCAATTTATGACGAAAACGGTCTTCCGAAAACCGAATCTTTACTCAAGATTTTTGACAAAGTTACAACTTTAATGCGCAAAGGTATAGTTGTTTCGGCTTATACTCCCACAATGGGCGGTATTGCAGAAGCAGTTATGAAAATGTGTTTTGGTAACGGTTTTGGTTTTAAATATGATAACAACCTTGACAAAAATGCAATTTTTGGCTTTAATTACGGCTCGTTCTTGCTTGAAGTAACACAAGATGTTGAAGACGCTGTTGTAATTGGTGAAATTACCAATGAATGCAAAATTTCTCTTGGTAATGAAGAAATTAACCTTTGTGAACTTTCAAACATCTATGAAAGCAAACTCGAAAGTGTTTTCCGTTGCAATATTCCCGATTCTAAATCACCAATGGAAACTTTCTCTTACAAAGCAAGTGAACGTGTAGCACCTGCAATTAAGGTTGCAAAACCAAAGGTTCTTATCCCTGTATTCCCCGGTACCAACTGTGAATTTGATTCCGCTAAAGCAATGAGAGATGCCGGTGCCGAACCCGAAATTTTTGTAATTAACAACCAGTCAAGCGAAGGTATTGCACGTAGTGTTGAAACCTTTGCAAAATCTTTAAAAGACAGTCAAATTGTGTTTATCCCAGGCGGTTTCTCAGGCGGTGACGAACCTGATGGTAGCGGTAAATTTATTACTGCATTCTTCCGTAATGCTGCAATTAAAAACGAAGTTACCGAACTTCTTGAAAAACGTGACGGACTTATGTGCGGTATTTGTAACGGTTTCCAAGCGCTTATCAAACTCGGTCTTGTTCCCTACGGTAAAATTATTGATACAGATGAAAACTGCCCAACACTTTCATTTAACACGATTGCACGTCACCAGTCAAAGATCGTAAGAACAAGAATTGCTTCAAACAAATCTCCTTGGCTTTCGGCTACTAATGTTGGTGATATATACAATGTTCCGATTTCTCACGGTGAAGGACGATTCTTAGGTTCGGAAGAACTTATTAAACAACTTGCGAAGAACGGACAAATAGCGACACAATACGTTGATTTTGACGGCAACGCTACAAGCAACGTTCAATTTAACCCCAATGACTCTATGTACGCTATTGAAGGTATTACTTCACCAGACGGTAGAGTATTTGGTAAGATGGGTCACTCTGAACGTAAGGGCTACGGTCTTTATAAAAACGTTCCCGGTGACTATGATATTAAGATGTTCGAATCTGCAGTTAAATATTTTAAATAAGGTGATATAAATGGCTTTTCTATCAGATATTGAGATTGCTCAACAATGTAAAATGCAACCCATTACCGATATTGCAAAAAAAGCAGGTATTCCTGAAGATTATCTTGAGCAATACGGTAAATACAAGGCAAAAATCGACCTTGCCCTTATGGACAAGGCAAATACAAACGGTAAATTAATTTTGGTTACTGCCATCACCCCTACCCCTGCGGGTGAAGGCAAAACCACAACCACTATAGGTCTTGCCGACGGTATGACAAAAATCGGTGAAAAGGTTTGTGTTGCACTTCGTGAACCTTCTTTAGGTCCTGTTTTTGGTATTAAAGGCGGTGCCGCAGGTGGCGGATACGCACAAGTAGTTCCTATGGAAGATATTAATCTTCATTTTACAGGTGACTTCCATGCTATAGGTGCTGCTAACAACCTTTTGGCTGCTATGCTTGATAATCACATTCATCAAGGTAATGCTTTAGGTATTGATGTTCGTAAAATTACTTGGAAACGTTGCGTTGATATGAACGACAGACAGTTACGTTTCGTAACAGATGGTCTTGGCGGTAA
>SVOX01000105.1 GCA_015066165.1 Oscillospiraceae bacterium
AGAGTGAACGCCACCGTCTGAAAGAAGGCCCATAAGGTGAAGCGCACTATCATTCTTTTTGCAGTTTTCAACGGCTTTCATAAAGGCATCGTTTGAGAAGAAATCACCGTCTGATATTGATTTTGTAATACGGGTGAGTTCTTGATACACAACTCGACCTGCACCAATATTGGTGTGGCCAACTTCACTGTTGCCCATTTGACCGTCAGGAAGACCAACGTCCATACCCGAAGCGCCAATGTGAGTAGTGGGGCATTCGTTGAAAATGCGGTCTAAACGGGGAGTTTTAGCAAAATCAATGGCATTACCATAGGTTTCGTTGTTGAAACCAAAACCATCCATAATAGTTAAAACAATAGGTTTTTTCATAAAATTAAATCTCCTATATTAAATCATAATATAAGGACCGTCGAGACCGCCGGTCCTTAAAATTTAATTATTTGCTTGCGGCTTTTACAATGATAGAAAAGTCTTCGGCTTTTAAGGAAGCGCCGCCAATAAGACCACCGTCAACGTTAACTTTAGCAACAAGTTCGTCAGCATTTTTAGCATTCATAGAACCGCCGTATTGAATGGTAACAGTTTCTGCTACTTCTTTGCCGTAAACTTCGGCAATTGCATCACGGACATATCCGTTACCTTCGTCTGCTTGTTCAGCGGTAGCGGTAACACCTGTACCAATAGCCCAAACAGGTTCGTAAGCTACGATGATTTTATTAAGGTCTTCGGCTTTAACGTTTGTAAGAGCCATTTTTGTTTGGTATTTAAGTAAAGTTTCGGTGTAGCCGAGTTCTCTTTGTTCAAGTGTTTCACCAACGCAAACAATAGCGGTAAGACCTGCTTCAATAGCGGCAAGTGTACGAAGGTTTACAGTTTGGTCGGTTTCGCCAAAGTATTGTCTTCTTTCACTGTGGCCGATAACAACGTACTTAACACCTGATTCAACAAGCATTTGTGCAGAAATTTCGCCTGTGTAAGCACCTGATGCTTTAAAGTGAACGTTTTCGGCACCAATTTCAATGTTAGAACCCTTTGCAGCGTCAACAGCGGCAGGGATATCAATAAAAGGAACACAAAGAACTACTTTACAGTCAGCATCTGCTACGAGGGGTTTCATTTCGTTAATGAGTGCAGTAGTTTGTGCAGGGGTATTGTTCATTTTCCAGTTACCAGCGATAACTGCGTTTCTTTTGTTCTTGTCCATTTTTATTCTCCTTTAAAATACAACGGTAGGGGAGGCGGTTGCCTCCCCATTGTTTAATTATTTATCGTTAAGGGCTGCAATGCCTGGGAGTTCCTTACCTTCAAGGAATTCAAGCGAAGCACCGCCGCCGGTTGAAATGTGAGTCATCTTGTCGCCATAGCCCAAGATGTTAACAGCAGCAGCAGAGTCACCGCCGCCAATAACTGTTACAGCATCGGTTTCAGCCAAAGATTTGGCAACAGCAATTGTACCTTTTGCTAAAATTGGGTTTTCGAAAACGCCCATAGGTCCGTTCCAAACAACTGTTTTAGCATTCTTAACTTCGTTAGCATAGAGTTCAGCAGTCTTTTCACCAATGTCGAGACTCATCATATCATCAGGGATTTTATCAGCATCTACGTTTGTGATTTCGATAGGTGCATCAATTGGGTTGGGGAATTCTTTAGTGATAGCGCAGTCAACAGGAAGAAGAATTTTAACGCCTTTTTCTTCGGCTTTCTTCATCATATCACGGCAATAGTCGATTTTTGTTTCATCAATAAGAGAAGTACCAACACCGTAGCCCTTTGCAGCCAAGAATGTGTAAGCCATACCGCCGCCAATGATAAGTGTATCTGCTTTTGTTAAAAGGTTTTCAATAACGGGGAGTTTGCTATCAACTTTAGCGCCGCCTAAAATACAAACAAAAGGACGAATTGGAGTTTCAACAGCGTTGCCCAAGTATTTTAGTTCTTTACCAATAAGGTAACCGGCAGCTGCTTCTTTAACGTGAGATACAACACCAACAGTTGAGCAGTGTGCTCTGTGAGCGGTACCAAAAGCATCATTTACAAAAACGTCAGCCAAAGAGCCGAGTTCAGCCGAGAATGCTTCGCCGTTTTTGGTTTCTTCAGCACGGTAACGTGTGTTTTGTAGAAGGACTACATCGCCGTCTTTCATAGCGTCAACTGCGGCTTTTGCATTAACACCAACTACGTTATCGTCAGCGGCGAAAACAACTTCTTTTCCTAATTTTTCTGAAAGTGATTTAGCCACAGGCGCTAAAGAAAGTTCAGGTTTTGGTTCACCTTTTGGTTTGCCAAGGTGTGAACAAAGAATAACTTTACCGCCGTCAGCAATCAATTTTTTAATTGTTGGGAGAGCGGCATTGATACGGTTTTCGTCGGTGATAACGCCGTCTTTAAGCGGAACGTTAAAGTCACAACGAACAAGTACCTTTTTTCCTTTTACGTTGATATCATCAACGGTTTTTTTGTTGAGTGCGTTCATTTGAATAACATCCTTTCAAAGTTTGTTAAATTTTCTACAATATCTATTGTACCACAAATAGAAAAATTTTCAATTATTTTTTTAAAAATAATTGTACAAATATTAAATTTCTTCCCACTTATAATTATGCAATTGACCTAAATTTTGAAGTTCGGGGTAATTCCATTGTCGAAGACACTCATAAACTGCAATTGCAACCGAGTTTGAAAGGTTAAGACTTCTAATATCATACTGCATTGGAATTCTAACGCAATTCTCGGGGTTTTTTATGAGTAATTCTTCGGGAAGACCTTTGGTCTCTTTGCCAAAAAGCAGATAGCAGTTATCGGGGTATTCTACGTCGCTGTGAGTATGACGGCCTTTTGTTGTGAAGTAATAGAAATTACCTTGATTTTTTTCAAAAAACTCGTCGATATTATCGTAATATGTGATGTCCAAATATTCCCAATAATCAAGACCCGCACGTTTGAGTTTGCGGTCGTCAATTTTAAAGCCCATTGGCCCCACAAGATGAAGACGTGCACCCGTTGCAGCGCAGGTACGTGCAACGTTGCCGGTGTTTTGGGGAATTTCGGGCTCGACCATAACAATATTTAACTTTGCCATTTAAATCACCAAAAGTTATTATATAACTTATAATTTATACTTGTCAAGTGCGACGTTTAGTAGTATAATATTATTTACTAAAAAATTTTAGGTAGTGTTTATTATGAAAATGTATGACAATATTTTAGAAAAAGTTAAAGAATATGAAGAAAAACGTGGAATAGTGTATGCCAAAACAGATGGCGGTCTTTATAAAGCGCTCAAGATTATTTACATATTGCTTTTTATTTACACAATGGTTATGAACGCTATGTTTCTTTTGGGAGCCGCTTTGAGTGAAACTGTGTTTAAAAATCTTAAAAATTCGGTTTATACTGTTTTGGGAATTACTGTTTTGCTTATAGCATCACTTGTTATAATGAAATTTAAAAACACCGTTTGGGCAAATATTGTATCAACCGTTTTGAATATTTTGGGTTGTACCGGTTTGTGTCTTACTTTTGGTGTGTTACTTCAAGACGTTATTGGTTTTAAAATAAGTTTTTACTGGCGTCATTTAGTACCGCTTTGCCTTATGGCAATAGTGACAATAGCGCTTTGTGCTGTGGCTTTGAGAGCGGTTATTAAAACACAAAAAACATACAAGAAAATTGTTGAAAATATTTATGAAAACTACACAGCAAGTGAAGATACAACACTTACCGATGAACAGTGGCAAGAAGTTCTAAAAAATATATGAGCGAACTTAAAGTTATTGCAACAATAAAGACCGATTTTCCAACAAAATTCGGAATACCGCGTCAAAGCGGACTGGTTTTCACAAAGGAAAAAATTGTTTTTGAAAAAGAATACAGGGTGGATACAGCCCTTAGGGGACTTGAAGATTTTTCTCATCTTTGGCTTATATGGGCTTTTTCTGAAAATAAGAGTGACGGTTGGTCGCCAACTGTTCGTCCGCCACGTTTGGGCGGTAATAAAAGGGTAGGGGTGTTTGCAACACGTTCACCCAACAGGCCTAACCCAATTGGTCTTTCAAGCGTTAAAATTGAAAAGATTTATAACGACGGTGAAAACGGTACGGTTATTGAAGTTTCGGGGGCAGATTTGCTTGATGGAACCCCCATATACGATATAAAACCTTATTTGGCTTTTACTGATAGCCACCCCGAAGCAAAGGGTGGTTTTGCCGATAACGTTTTATGTGATAATTTAACGGTTGAATTTTTAAATGATACCAAAGATCAAATACACTCGCAAGATTTAGAAAATTTAATTAAAATTTTACAAAGTGACCCAAGACCCCATTACCAAAATGATGATAGAGTCTATGCTTTTGAATATGCGAAATATCATATAGAGTTCAAGGTTTCAAGTAATGTTTTAACAGTTACAAAGGTTCAGTTTTTAAAGGATGGCAAAAATGTATAAAATTTTAGCAAAAAAGGTTTTAAACCCAACAGTTACACAAATGGATATTGAGGCACCGCTTGTAGCACGTAAAGCGCAAGCGGGTCAGTTTATAATTTTAAGAGTAGATGAAAACGGTGAGCGAATACCGCTTACTGTCGCAGGTTTTGACAGAGAAAAGGGCAGTGTTCGTATAATTTTTCAAATTGTTGGCGCCACAACTGCAAAACTTAATCAAAAGAATGAGGGCGATTATATTGCCGATTTTGTTGGTCCTTTAGGTAAAGCCACAAAGGTTGAAGGGCTTAAAAAAGTGTGTATAGTAGGCGGTGGTGTGGGTTGCGCTATTGCGCTTCCTGTGGCTCAAAGACTTAAAAGTATGGGTTGTGAAGTTCATTCTATAATTGGCTTTAGAAATAAAGATTTAGTAATTTTAGAAGAAGAATTTAAAACTGCATCCACAAAACTTACAATTATGACCGACGACGGTTCTTACGGTAAAAAAGGTCTTGTTACCGAACCGCTTAAAACCGCTTTGGAAAATGGCGAAGAATATGACGAAGTAATAACCATCGGTCCGCTTATTATGATGAAATTTGTGGTAGCAACCACAAAACCGTTTAATGTAAAAACCACCGTTTCAATGAACCCCATTATGATTGACGGTACAGGTATGTGTGGCGGTTGCCGACTAACTGTTGGGGGAGAAACTAAGTTTGCTTGTGTTGACGGCCCCGATTTTGACGGATTTTTAATCGATTTTGATGAGGCTATGAAGCGTGGAACTAC